>JAPHUU010000425.1 GCA_026193555.1 Rhodanobacter sp. | reverse complement strand
ACCTGGATGCTCACCGCCGCGATCATGGTGTTGATCCTGATGACGCCCTCGCTGGTGCAGTCGGTGTTCCATGTCGCGCCGGCGCGGGCGTTTCTCGGCAGCAACGTGGCCTCGTTCGCGCTGGCCGCGGGCTGCCTGTTCTACGGCTGGCTGACCGACCGCATCGGCTATGCACCGGCGCTGCTTCTGGGCGCGATCGGTTTGCTGCTGACCGGCTATGCGCTGTATCTCGACCTGCAGGCCGGCGGCGCACATTTCGTCGTGCTGTATGCGCTGTCGGGTTTCGGCGTCGGTGTAGTCGGCGTGGTGCCGACGTTGATGGTGGCGGCGTTTCCGCCAGCGGTGCGATTTTCCGGGCTGTCGTTCTCGTACAACGTGGCCTACGCGCTGTTCGGTGGGCTGACGCCACCGCTGATCGGCTTGATGGTGCAGCGCTTCGGGGTGCTGGCGCCAGCGCACTACGTGGCGTTCACCGCCTGCATCGGCATCGGTGTGGCCGTGTTCGTGATGCTGGCGCGGCGTCGATCGATCGCATTGACCGGTGCCTAGAACTCCAGCTCCTGCGCCGCGCACAGGTAGTCGACCAGCGGCGAAACCCGCTTGAAGGTCGCCACGATCCACGGCAGCAGCTCGGCTGAGCAGGCCAGTTCCTCGGTGAAGCGGGCGGAGGCGACGAAATCCTTGCGCTTGAGGTCGTCGATCAGTTCATGCGCGGGGTCATATCCGCGCGGTGGCCGCACCAGCGATTCACCGCCCAGTTCGAGGTGCTCGCGGAACGCCTTGCTGCGGGTGGCACGCTTCCATGCCATCGGATTGTCGGCCAGGAATTCGCGGATGTGTTTCAGCGCATCGGCTTCCGGATGCCACATGCCGCCACCAGCGAAGCACTCGCCCGGCTGGATGTGCATGTAGAACACCGGCGCCGGAATTTCGCGATGGCGCTCGTGGGCGAAGCGCGCGCCCTGCCACGGCTTGTACGGCAGCTTGTTGTGGGAGAAGCGGGTGTCGCGAAAGATGCGGAACAGCGAGCCGCCGTTCTTGCGCGTGTCGGCGCGGTAGTGCGGGCTGATCTTCTGCAGCGGTGCCTGCAGATCCGCGATCAGCTGCAGGAACGGCTCGCGCACATGGCGCTCGTAGTCGCCCTTGTGCGCGGTGAACCAGTCGCGACTGTTGTTGCGGTCGAGCGCGTGCAGGAAGCGGAAGGTGGCGGCAGTGAAATAGGCTTTGGGCATGGCGTTCAATGATGAGAGTAACAACCGGGGGCGGGAAACGGTGATGGCGGGAGCAGCTTCAGCCGCGATGCCTGATGGCCCGGCCCCGCGATGGATCAGTCATCGGCCAGACCAAGTGCCAGCTCCTCGCCCCACGCCTGCAACTGGTCGAGCAGGGCCAGTTTGCCTTGCGCCTGCGGGTCGGCGCGCAATTCGGCGAGGCGGGCGAAGTAGTCCTCGAGGGTGAGGCCGGTCAGCGGCGTGTGCCGGGTCAGCCGCGACTGGCGAAAGCTCTCCCAGCGCATCCGTTCGTCCGCATCCAGGGTCGCGGGCCAGTTGCGCGCACGGTAGCGGAACAGCAGCTCCGGGTAGCGCGGGTCGCGGAACGGAAACGCGCGGGTGCCCAGCTGCGCCGGTGGCGTGGCGCGCACCTGGGCCAGCAGCTTCTTGTCGGCATCGGGCAGAAAGCCGCCACCGTACAGCGCCAGCTCTGGATCCTCCGGCGGCGGCAGTTCGGCGGCGCGCTGAAACACCCGGCGCAGCTTCTCGGTCAGCCCGTCGACCGCGCGCAGCACGTCGCAATGGGCCAGGCAGGCGTCCAGATTCAGCTGCAGGCGTTGCAGGTCGACGCCTTGCAGCACCGACAGCGGCGCCAGTGCCGGGGCATGATTGGCGCGCACGGTACGCAGCGGAATGCGCTCGACGCCTTCGGGCAGGTCGGCGCGCGGAGTGAACATGCGGTCGGCAATCTCGTCCTCGTCCAGCGCCAGCCACTCGGTGGGATCGGTGGCCAGGTCGTACACGATCACCTCGCCGCTGCGGCTGGGATGTGCCGCCAGCGGGGCGATCACGGTCAGGCAATGCCGGCTCGCCGGGTAGCGCGAGGACACGTGCACCAGCGGGGTCATGTTGACCACGTCGAGCAGCTCGAACACCTTCTGCTTGCGGCGCAGACCGTAGTACCAGTCCCACAGCCGCGGCTGACGCACGCGGATCAGCCGCGCCAGGTCGATCAGCGCGTGCACGTCCGACAGCGCATCGTGGGCGCGCTCCTGGGTCAACTGGTTGGCGCTGGCCAGGTGTTCGAGCTTGAAGCTGGGTGAGCCGTCCTCGCGGGTCGGCCACACGATGCCCTCCGGCCGCAGCGCCTGGCACAGGCGCACCAGGTCGATCAGGTCCCAGCGTGAATTGCCGTTCTCCCATTCGCGGCCATACGGCTCGTAGAAGTTGCGGTACAGCATCTGGCGGGTGAATTCGTCGTCGAAGCGCAGCGAGTTGTAGCCCACGCCGCAGGTGCCGGGCCGGGCCAGCTGTTCGTGCACGCGGGCGGCAAACTCGGCCTCGATCACGCCCTCGCGCTCGGCCTGCTGCGGGGTGATGCCGGTGATCATGCAGGCATCCGGATGCGGCGGCATCTCGCGTGGTGGCTTGCCGAAGAACATCACCGGCTCGCCGATGATCTCCAGCTCCGGCGTGGTGCGGATGCCGGCAAACTGCACCGGACGGTCGCGCCGCGGGTCGGCGCCAAAGGTTTCGTAGTCGTGCCAGAAAAAGGTCTGCATGCGGGAACCGTAGCGGCGATCGGCCCCGATCATCGCACGGGTAAAAGCCGAAGCGGCAAGACTGCTAAACTTGCTCACCCAAGGAGCGTCCATGAGCCACGTCAACGAAGAAAATCTGATCTGGATCGATCTGGAGATGACCGGCCTCGATACCGACAACGATTCGATCCTCGAGATCGCCACCGTCGTCACCGACAAGCAGCTCAACGTGCTGGCGGAAGGCCCTGTATTCGCGATCCGTCACGAGATCGACCGGCTGGAGTCGATGGACAGCTGGAACTCCAACCAGCACCACAAGTCCGGGCTGTGGCGGCAGGTGCTGATCTCCGAGACCGATCACGCCCGGGCCGAACAGGCCACGGTCGACTTCCTGCGTGCGTGGGTGCCACCGGGCAAGTCGCCGATGTGCGGCAATTCGATCTGCCAGGACCGGCGCTTCATGCACCGGCAGATGCCGCGGCTGGAGCGCTATTTTCATTACCGCAACCTCGACGTTTCCACGTTGAAGGAACTGGCCAGGCGCTGGGCGCCGGACGTGGCCAAGGGCGTCGGCAAGGAATCGGCGCATACCGCGCTGTCGGATATCCGCGATTCGATCGAGGAACTGCGCCATTACCGTCGCTTCATGGGCGAAATGGGTGGTTTGGCGGATGCGTGATACGCCCCGGCTGCCGTCGGTGGCCGGGCATGCTGCCGGTTCAGTGAGGGTTTGAGCATGTCGAACGATCTGTTTGCGCCGGTGCTCGATTGCGCGGGTCGTCCGCTGCGGCTGGATCGCCCGCGGGTGGTCGGCATCCTCAACCTCACGCCCGACTCGTTCTCCGCCGACGGTCATCATGACTCGGTGGAGGCGGCGGTGGCGCATGGCCTGCGCATGGCGGAGGAGGGCGCGGACATGCTCGATGTCGGCGGTGAATCCACCCGCCCCGGTGCTGCCGAGGTCTCCGTCGAGGAGGAATTACGACGGGTGCTGCCGGTGATCGAGCAGCTGGTCGCGCGCAGCACGCTGCCGATCGCGATCGACACCTCCAAGCCCGAGGTGATGCGCGCGGCGGTGGCCGCCGGCGCCGGGATGATCAACGACGTGTACGCGCTGCGCCGCGAGGGTGCGCTGGACGCGGTCGCCGAGCTGGGCGTGCCGGTATGCCTGATGCACATGCAGGGTGAGCCGGGCGGGATGCAGGCCGACCCCCACTATGACGACGTGGTCGGCGAGGTGCACCGCTTTCTCACCGACCGGCTGTTCGCCTGCGAGATGGCCGGCATCGACCGGCGCAAGGTGATGCTCGATCCGGGCTTCGGCTTCGGCAAGACGCTGGAACACAATCTGGCGCTGCTGTGCGCGCTGGATCGCTTCGCCAATCTGGGCAGCGGCGTGTATGCGGGGCTGTCGCGCAAGTCGATGATCGGCACGCTGACCGGCCGCTCGGTGCCGGCCGAACGTGCCGCCGGCTCGGCGGCGGCGGCGCTGATCGCCGTGCAGCGCGGCGCGCGCATGGTGCGGGTGCATGACGTGGCGGCCACCGTCGATGCGCTGGCGGTATGGCAGGCGGTGCATGCCCTCGACAGCGTGCCACGGCGCGAGGAGAAGTCCGCCATGCCACGCTGGCCGGACGACGATTGAATACGCTGCCCTCGATGAGGCAGCACCATGCTTCGGCGAAGGGGGCGGAAAAACCCCGAGGACTCGACAACACCATGACGCAACGCAAATATTTCGGCACCGATGGTATCCGCGGACTGGTTGGCCAGTGGCCGATCAGTGCGGATTTCATGTTGCGACTGGGGCGTGCGGTGGGCGCCGTGCTGGCGCGTGAATCCGAGCGCAAGCCGCTGGTGCTGATCGGCAAGGACACGCGCGTATCCGGCTACATGTTCGAGTCGGCACTGGAGGCCGGGCTGGTCGCGGCCGGGGTCGACGTGGGCCTGCTCGGTCCGATGCCGACGCCGGCGGTGGCCTTCCTCACCCGTTCGCTGCGGGCGGCCGCCGGCATCGTGATCAGTGCCTCGCACAACCCGCACCACGACAACGGGATCAAGTTCTTCTCCGCGCACGGGGAAAAGCTGTCCGACGAGATCGAGCTGGCGATCGAGCAGGAGCTGGATGCGGCTTTCCTCACCGTGCCGTCGGAGCAGCTCGGCAAGGCCACCCGCGTTGGCGACGCGGTGGCGCGCTATGCCGAATTCTGCAAGGCCACGGTGGCCGAGCAGTTCACCCTGCACGGACTGAAACTGGTGCTCGATTGCGCCAATGGCGCGACTTACCAGGTGGCGCCCCGGGTTTTCGCCGAGCTGGGGGCCGAGGTGACCGCGATCGGCGACAAGCCGGACGGCTTCAACATCAATCGCGACGTCGGCTCGACCCATCCGCAGGCGCTGCAAAAGGCTGTACTGGAACAGGGTGCGGATATCGGCATCGCCTTCGACGGCGACGGTGACCGCGTGCTGCTGGTGGACCGGCATGGCGAGCTGGCCGATGGCGACGACATCCTCTACGTGCTGGCGCATCGGCTGCATGCACTGGGCGAGCTGAAGGGGCCGGTCGTCGGCACGCTGATGAGCAACTACGGCCTGCAGCTGGCGCTGGCCGAGATCGACGTGACGCTGGTCCGTGCCAACGTGGGCGACCGGTATGTGCTGCAGCAGCTGAAGCTGCAGGGCGGCGTGCTGGGCGGCGAGACCTCGGGCCACATCCTGTCGCTGGATCGCTGCACCACCGGCGATGGCATCGTCGCGGCGCTGGCCGTGCTGGAGGCGCTGGTGGCGTCGGGACAGGATCTGGCGCAAGCGCGCAAGGGGCTGCACAAGCTGCCACAAGTGATGCTCAACGTGCGGGTGGATCGCGCCGGCGACGTGCTGGCCAGCGGGGTGGTACGCGAGGCAGTGGCGGCGGCGGAGCGCGTGCTGCTCGGTCGCGGGCGGGTATTCCTGCGTGCGTCGGGCACCGAACCGCTGATCCGGGTCACCGTCGAGGCCGCCGATGCCGCCGAGGTGCAGCAGCTGGCGAGCGGGCTGGCCGAGGTCGTGCGATCCGAAGCCTCGCGTTCGTGAACCGGTCGCTGCGCCGGGTCATGCCCGATAGTCTGGCCGGTGCCCGCCGGGCCGACCTGCGCCGCCCCTGCGGCGGCCGATGAACCGACGCCCACCCGTGGATTCATGATGCCCAAGGTTCCCACCCTCGACATCCGCCGTTTCGACCGTGATCGCGACGCCTTCGTCGCCGAGCTGGGCGCCGCCTACCGTGAATTCGGCTTCTGCTGCATCAGTGGTCACGGTATTGCGGGCGAGCTGATCGACGCCTCCTACGACGCCTTCCAGCGCTTCTTCGCGCTGCCGATCGAAACCAGGATGCGCTATCACGTGCCGGGCTCCGGCGGTGCCCGCGGCTACACGCCGTTCAAGGTGGAAACCGCCAGGGACAGCCAGTACGCCGACCTCAAGGAGTTCTGGCACATCGGCCGCGAGATCGCGCGCGACTCGAAGTTCGCCGCGCTGATGCCGGCCAACCTGTGGCCCGCCGAGGTGCCCGGGTTCCGCGAGCATGGCTACGGCCTTTACCAGGCGCTGGATCAGCTGGGCAGCCGGGTGCTGCGCGGGCTCGCGCTGCACATCGGACTGCCGGAGGCTTACTTCGAGGACAAGATCGACCAGGGCAACTCGATCCTGCGGCCGATCCACTATCCGCCCATCGTGGATGAGGGCGACACCCTGGACGACATCCCCCTCGATGACATCCGCAATGTCCGCGCCGGCGCGCACGAGGACATCAACTTCATCACCCTGCTGGTCGGCGCCAGCGCCGAGGGGCTGGAAGTGCTCAGCCACGGCCGGTGGCTGCCGGTCACCACCGAGGACGATGCGATCGTGGTCAACATCGGCGACATGCTCCAGCGGCTGAGCAACCACGTCTATCCGTCGACCTCGCACCGGGTGGTCAACCCGCGAAACGAGAACGCGCGCAGGCCGCGCTATTCGGTGCCGTTCTTCCTGCACCCGAACCCGGATGTGGTGCTTGACCCGGTGCCCGCATGCATCACGCCCGACAACCCCTGTCGCTACGACAGCTCGATCACCGCGCACGAATACCTGCTGCGGCGCCTGCGCGAGATCAAGCTGATCTGATCGCCAACGGCGGCGCGGACCGGCCAACCAAAGCCCGACAGAGGCCTAGGCGTCGGCGTTGCGGTAGCGCCGCGATTCGCGGGCGGACAGCCACTGCGCCAACCGGTCCGGCATCAGCTCGAAGATCGCCTTGATGGTGCGGTTGACCCGCCCGGTGACGCATACGGCATCACCGCGCTCGACCGCCGCGATGCCCTGGCGCACCACCTCGTCGGCGGTCAGCCACATGAAGCCCGGCAGCTTGTTCATCTTGTCGCGGGTGCCGGTGATGTCATGGAATTCCGACCAGGTGAAGCCGGGACACAGCGCGCACACGTGCACGCCGGTCGGGCGATTCTCCAGTGCCAGCGATTGCGAGAACTTGATCAGGTAGGCCTTGGCCGCGGCGTACAGCGTGTGTGCGGCGGAAGCGGGCACCAGGCCGGCCAGCGAGGCGACGTTGATGATGCGGCCGTGGCCACGCTGGCGCATGCACGGCAGCAGTCGCCAGGCCAGCTCGGTCGGCGCATGCAGCAACACCTGCAGGAAATCCGCGTGGGTGGCCCAGTCGTTGGCCGCGAAGGTGCCCGGTACGCCGTAGCCGGCGTTGTTGATCAGCCAGTCCACCCACAGCTCGCGCTGTGCCAGTGCCTCGCACAACAGGCGGGGCGCGTTCGGGTCGGCCAGATCGCTGGGCAACACGGTGACGTGACTTCCATGGCGTTCCCGCAGTTCGCCGGCGAGGGCTTCCAGCCGGTCGACCCGTCGCGCGGTCAGCACCAGATCATGGCCGGCGGCAGCCAGCCGTCTGGCAAACGCGGCGCCGATGCCGGCCGAGGCACCGGTGATCAGGCTGAGTGGGCGTGGCGGGGTCATGGCTGATTCCTGCGGCTGAAAGGGCATTCTTTTGCGGGGCGGCGCCGCGGCGTCGGTGGGAGTTTGCCGATCATCCAGCCCGTCGCTAAGCTGGCGGCCTGATCGTCACGGAAGCAGACCATGCGCAACAAGCTTGTCGCAGGCAACTGGAAAATGCACGGCAGTCGTTCCATGGCATCGGCCCTGGTGGCGGAGATCGTCGCCGGCAAGCCGGCTTCCGTCGATGTGGCGGTGTTTCCGCCGTTTCCCTATCTGGCCGAACTGGCCCGGCAGCAAGGCGGTTCCGGGCTCGGCATCGGTGGCCAGGACCTCAGCGAACACGACGGGCAGGGCGCCTACACCGGCGAGGTTTCCGCCGCCATGCTGGCCGACATCGGCGCGCAATGGGTGCTGGTGGGTCACTCCGAGCGCCGGCAGTATCACGGCGAGGACGATCGACTGGTCGCGCGCAAGTTTGCCGCCGCGCGGGCCGGT
>JAPHUU010000161.1 GCA_026193555.1 Rhodanobacter sp. | reverse complement strand
ATCGGCGGTCTGCTCGGTCTGGGCGGCCTGGCAGCCACCGGCGAGCTGACCGCGTTGCGGGCGGCCGGCATGTCGCGCCTGCGCATCGCGATGTCGGCGGCCGGGGTGGTCACGCTGCTGATCGTCGGGGTGGTGATCCTCGGCGAAACGGCGGCGCCATGGGGCGACCAGCAGGCGCAGGCGATGCTGCTGCGGATGAAGTCCGGCAACCTCGGTGTCGCTGGCAGCGGGCTGTGGGCGCGCGACGGCAACAACATCATCAATGCGCGCGGCACCATGCTCAAGCAGCACGCCGATGGCGTCAGCACGGTGCAACTGGCCGATGTGCGGGTGTTCAGCCTCACGCCTGATGGCCAGATCAGTCGCTTCGAATGGGCCAGGTCGGCCGAGCACGATGGCAGACAATGGGTGTTGCAGGACGTGCGCAGCACCACGCTGGATGCGCAGGGCATCCATACGACGACACTTGCCAGCCAGCCCTGGCAATCGAGCCTGAACCCGCGGGTGCTGGCGCAGTCGGTGATCCTGCCGCAGTACCTGTCGATGCGCGACCTGCGGCGCAACATCCGCTATCTCGCCCGCAATGGCGAGGCTCCGGGCAGCTATGCGGTGGCATTCTGGGCGCGGGCGCTGTATCCGCTGAACGTGCTGGTGCTGGTGCTGTGCGCGATGCCGTTTGCCTTTGGCACGCTGCGTTCCGGCGGCCTGGGCAAACGCATCTTCATCGGCATCCTGCTGGCGCTTGGCTGGTACTTCCTGCAAAAGGCGATGGTCAACTTCGGCACCGTCTACGGCATGCCGCCGCTGTTCGCCAACCTGCTGCCGGCGATGATCCTGGCGCTGGCCGGGTGGCTGTATTTCCGGCGCAGTGCCTAGGCCGTTCCACCCGCTGTCGACACGTCACACCACTATCGGGACCAACCATGCACACGATCGATCTGCGCAGCGACACCGTGACCCAACCGACCGCGGCGATGCGCGGGGCGATGTTCGAGGCGGAGGTCGGCGACGACGTCTACGGCGAGGACCCGACCGTCAACGCCTTGCAGCAACGCCTTGCCGACGATCTCGGTTTCGAGGCGGCGCTGTTCGTACCCACCGGAACGCAGTCGAACCTGCTGGCGCTGATGGCGCATTGCGAGCGTGGCGACGAATACCTGGTCGGCATGGAGGCGCATACCTACAAGTTCGAGGGTGGCGGCGCGGCGGTGCTGGGCTCGATCCAGCCGCAGCCGATCGTGCAGGACGCCGACGGCTCGCTGCCGCTGGACAAGCTGGCGGCGGCGATCAAGCCGGTGGACCCGCATTTCGCGCGGACCCGGCTGCTGGCGCTGGAGAACACCTGGCACGGTCGCGTGCTGCCGCCAGCGTATCTGCAGGCGGCGCACGATTTTGCCCGCGAGCGCGGGCTCGGTCTGCATCTGGATGGCGCGCGGCTGTTCAATGCGGCGGTCGCCAGCGGCGTGCCCGCGCGGGAGATCGCGCGGCATTTCGACAGCGTGTCGGTCTGCCTGTCGAAGGGTCTGGGCGCGCCGGTGGGCTCGGTGCTGGTCGGTTCCAGCGCCCTCATCGACCGGGCGCGGCGCTGGCGCAAGGTGACCGGTGGTGGCTGGCGCCAGGCCGGCAGCCTCGCCGCAGCGGGGCTGCATGCGCTGGACCATCACGTGGCGCGGCTGGCCGACGACCATCGGCGCGCCGCCTATCTGGCCGGACGTCTGCGTGCGATCGCCGGCATCGACCTGCTCGGTCAGTTCACCAACATGGTGTTCGTCGATGTGCCAGCGCAGCGGCTGCGCGAGCTGGACCTCCATCTGCGCGCGGCCAGCATCCGCATCAGCATCGGTTACCTGCCGACGCTGCGGCTGGTGACCCATCTGGATATCGATGACGACGGCATCGAACGCACGGTCGAGGCGTTCGCGCGATTCTTCGGCTGATCGCCCTGGCCGTGTTGCGGCCGCGGCGATGTCAGGCGTGGCGCGACAGTTGTGCCGCAAGCGCCAGCCACGGCTGGATGGTCCAGTGACCGCGGGCCTGGCCGGAAGGCGAGGGCAGCACGAACAGCCGCGCACCGCCGAGGGTTTCTGCCTGCAGGCCGTAGTCGACTGCATGGCCGAGCGCGGCGCGGCCGGCATTCTTGCTGGTGAAGGCGAGCAGCTCCGGTGTGCAGTGCTCGATCCGTCCGATCAGGGCCGGCACGTCGAACGCATCGCGCGGCAACTCGTTGTCGTTGCCGGCGTGGCGCTTGGCCAGGTCGGTGAGGCCGATGCCGTAGTCGGGCAGCCGGGTGAATTCGGCGGGCGCCAGCTGGCGCGGGGTCAGTCCGGCCTGGTGCAGCGCGCGCCAGAACAGGTTGCCCGGATGCGCGTAGTAGGCACCCTCGGCGGCCGACCGGCGACCGGCGGCGGTACCGCAAAACACCAGGCGCAAGCCGGGACGCAGCACGTCGGGCAGGATGGTGTGGTCATCCGCGTGCATCAGGTGCGGCGTCATCCAGCAGAAAATCGGTGAACTGGAAGCGGCCGTCGCGCAGCACCGTTTCGCCGCGCCGCAGTCGCAGCGGGTGACGAAACATCGGGCCTGCGTAGCTGAGGGTGTGGAATTCGCCGCGTTCACCGCACGGGTCGACGCCGGCCGGCAAGGCATCGAGCAGCGCGGCGTCATAGGCGCGACCGCAAAAGTCGGCGTCGAGTTGCCGGGTATCCACGCAGCACAGCATCGCCCGATGGCCTTCGCCGACGAAACGACGCGACAACGCGGCGGTGTCCTCGCCCCACAGCGGAAAGATCGCGCGCCAGTTGTCGCGACCGAGCTGGCGTATGCGGTAGTCGCGCACATCCTCAAGAAACAGATCGCCGAACGCGCAATGGCGGATGCCCGGCCAGCGCATGCGCGCCTCGACCAGACCCTGCGCGTGCGCCTGTTCGTAGGTTTCGTTGCTGCCCGGCCAGTCCAGCAGCACTTCGAGCAGGGGCAGCCCGAGCGCGCTGGCCTGCGCCAGCAATACCTCGCGCGGCGTGCCGTGCATGGCCACCCGCTGGTAGTTGCGGTTGACCGTGGTGAGCAGGCCGACCAGCCGCCAGCGTGGATCGGCCTGCAACCGCTGCAGTGCCAGCAGGCAGTCCTTGCCGCCGCTCCACGCCAGCAGGATCGGTGTGCCTGCGTTGTCCGTCGTCACGCTTCGTTCTCCCGTGTCATTCGGCGCGGCCAGGTCAGTTCGGCGTGCAGGCGTTGCTCGCTGTCGAGCTGGAAACGCAACTGCAGGTCCAGCGCCCTGGCCGCGGCAGCCGCCAGCGCCAGGCCCAGTCCGGCGTGGCCGGCATGCGGCGGCTGCTTGCGCCAGAACCGTTCGCCGAAGCTGGCCAGATCGTGCTGGTCGAGATCGGGTGCCAGGTTGTCGATGCCAAGGCCGTCGACGCTCAGCCGCACCGACACCGTGCTGCCCGCCGGCGCATACGCGCAGGCGTTGCCCAGCAGGTTGGCGACGATCACCTCCAGCAGCGCGGGGTCCGTGCGCAGACACGCTGGCGGCGTGCCTGCGAAGGTCACGGT
>JAPHUU010000176.1 GCA_026193555.1 Rhodanobacter sp. | reverse complement strand
CACGCCGAGCGTGTGCTGTGGCTGGACTACGGTTATCTCGAAGGCGACGACACCGACGCGCACATCGACACGCTGGCGCGCTTCGCGCCGGGCGACCGCATCGTGTTCCAGGCCTGCGACGACGCCAGCGATCCGCATCACGACGAACTGCAGCGCATGGCGGGGGAACTGGCCGCACTGCGCACCCGCGATGGCCGCCCGTATCGGTTGTATCCGCTGCCGTGGGCCAAGCCCATCGTCGACGAGGGGCGCCGCCTGGCGGCCTCCTACGCCAACTACCTGATCGTCAACGGCGCCGTGCTGGTACCGGCGTATGGCGATACGGCCGACGATGAAGCCGCGCGCGTGATCGGCGCGGCCCATCCCGGCCGAGTGATCGTGCAGGTGCCCTGCCGCCCGCTGATCTGGCAGAACGGCAGCCTGCACTGCCTCACCATGCAGCTGCCCGCCGGCCTGACCTGAGCGCGCGCGGCATCGGCTAAACTGCGGGGTCTGTGACGCCAAGACCTGATGTTGAGGATTCAAGCCGATGCCACGCCAGACCCTGAAGGTCGCCCTGCTGCAGGAAACCGACCGCGGCAGCCGCGATGCCAACCTCGACGCGATCGAAGCCGGCCTGCGCGAGGCAGCCGGGGCCGGGGCCGAACTGGTGCTGCTGCAGGAGCTGCACAACGGCCCGTACTTCTGCCAGCACGAATCGGTCGACGTATTCGACCAGGCCGAGACGATTCCCGGCCCCGGCACCGAGCGCATCGGCCGGCTGGCCGAGGAACTGCGGCTGGTGGTGGTGGCGTCGCTGTTCGAGCGGCGAGCGGCCGGGCTGTATCACAACACCGCGGTGGTGTTCGATCGTTCGGCGGCGATCGCCGGCAAGTACCGCAAGATGCACATTCCGGACGATCCCGCTTTTTACGAGAAATTCTATTTCACGCCCGGTGATCTCGGCTTCGAGCCGATCGACACCTCGGTGGGCCGACTCGGCGTGCTGGTGTGCTGGGATCAGTGGTATCCGGAAGCCGCGCGCCTGATGGCGCTGGCCGGTGCCGAGCTGCTGCTCTATCCGACCGCGATCGGCTGGGATCCGAACGACGATCAGCCCGAAAAGGATCGCCAGCGCGATGCATGGATCACCGTGCAGCGCGGCCACGCGGTCGCCAACGGCCTGCCCCTGCTCGCCTGCAACCGCACCGGCCACGAGGCCGATCCGTCCGGCGTCGGCGCCGGCATCCGGTTCTGGGGCAACAGTTTCGTGGCCGGTCCGCAGGGCGAATTCCTGGCCCAGGCCGGCACCGAACGGCGCGAACTGCTGCTGGCCGATGTCGACCTGGCGCGCAGCGAGCACGTGCGGCGGATCTGGCCGTTCCTGCGCGACCGTCGGATCGACGCCTACGCCGACCTGCTCCGGCGTTTTCGCGACTGATGCCGCGCCGCCTCTCGCCGCGCGACTTGTTCCTGGCGGTGGTCATCCCCACTGATGAACTTCATTCCAAGACCGGCACCCTGACTGCATGAGCTTTCCCGAGACCGACCCAAGCCTGTTGCCCGCCCTGCAGGGGCAACCGATCGAACGTGTGCAGCGCGACGGCGTGGAATACGTGATGCTCGGTACCGCGCATGTGTCGCGCATAAGCGTCGATGCGGTGGAAGCGCTGCTGGCCCATGAGTCTTTCGATGCGGTGGCGGTGGAACTGTGCGAGAGCCGCGCACTGGGCATGCGCGACCCGCTGGCATTCAAGCAGATGGATCTGTTCAAGGTAATCCGCGACGGCAAGACCGGCATGGTCGCTGCCAGTCTGGTGCTCGGGGCGTTCCAGAAGCGACTGGCCGACCAGTCCGGCATCGAGCCCGGCGCCGAGATGAAGGCGGCGATGACTGGCGCGGAGCAACGCGGCCTGCCGCTGTGGCTGATCGACCGCGAGGTCGGCACCACGCTGAAGCGGGCCTGGCACAGCGTCGGCTTCTGGCAGCGCTTCGGGCTGTTCGGTGGCCTGCTTGCCAGTGTCTTCGAGCGCGAGGAGATCGCGCTGCACGAGATCGAGAAGCTGAAACAGGGCGACCTGCTGGAGAGCGCATTCAGCGAGTTCGCCAGCCAGTCGAAGCCGCTGTTCCAGAGCCTGATCGGTGAACGCGACGCCTTCATGGCGGCACGTCTGCGCGAGGAGGCTTCCCGTTCGGCAACCGAGACCTCCCGTCGCGTGCTGGTGGTGGTGGGCGCTGGCCACCTCAAAGGTCTCAGCGCCTTGCTGGGCGAGCAGCAGGACGACCCGGCCACCACCGTCGCCGAACTGGCCAAATCACCGCCCAAGCCACGCTGGCCGAAATGGCTGGCCGCCTCGCTGGTGCTGCTCGTCTTCGCGGCAATCGCCTACGCATTCCACCAGAACACCGCGCTGGGCACCCATGCACTGCTGACCTGGATACTGTTCACCGGCGGCTTCGCCGCAGTTGGCGCGGTGACTGCGGGGGCGCATCCGGTGAGCATCCTGGCCGCCTTCATCGCCGCGCCGATCAAGCCATTCCGCCCCGGCATTCCGGCAGGCGGCATCAGCGCGATGGCCGAGCTGTGGGTGCGGCGCCCGCGTGTGGCCGACTTTGAATCGCTGCGTGATGATGTGGCGCACTGGACCGGCTGGTGGAAAAACCGCGTGGCCCGCACCCTGCTGAACTTTTTCCTGGTCAGCGTCGGCACCATCGTTGGTGAATACACCGCCGGCATCCACATCTTCCGCAGCCTGGTCTGAGACGATCGGCGCCATCGCAAAAGTCGCGAATATCCCGCATGCTACGATGCGCGCCGCTCGCTGACGTCTTCGCAAGCGCTCCATTGCCTGGGTGGCGAAACTGGTAGACGCAAGGGACTTAAAATCCCTCAGCCGCAAGGCTATGCGGGTTCGATTCCCGCCCCAGGCACCATGTATCGCCCCCCCCTGGCATCGACGGCGATTGAGCCACCCTCTGCGCCGGCAGGCCATTTCCGCGCCAGGCATCGCCCGACGGACACCCTCCGCAAAGTCTGCACAGATCGCCAACACAGCGTCCACGCCGCCTATACCTGGATCGTGGTCCAGTTGCGTCATGCCTCGCGGATCTGGTTCGTGCCGACTCGATGTCAGCAGGCCGGAGCGACGACGCACACATCAACTGCCACCGGTGACCGGGGCTTCATCCTCTCGCAGGAGGCCGATCATGATCGTCTATACCGTCAAGCAAACCGACCACGCCAACTGGGTGGTCCGCCGCATGGGTGCCACGCTCTGTGGTGACATGGAGCGGGAGCTAGCCATGCAGCAGGCCCGCGACCTGGCCAGGGATGAGCACTTGCGATCGGGTCAACCGACCTGCGTTGAAATCCGCGACGCCGGATCGGTGTCCAACCTCGGACGCTTCAGCCGGGAGACGCAGCCCACGGCGCCGCGTTACGGCGATGAACGAGCGTGCGAGTCGCGCTTCCTGCGCTGGCAGTGGTAGCCGTCGCTTCGGGATATGCTGCGAACAGCACCGCGGATCGTGGAACGGCGCGCGATACGATGCATGCTGCCCGCCGGGAAACCGCACAAGAAAAAGCCCGCTAAAAGCGGGCTTTTCTGCTGCTGTGCAGCCATAACGCAATGGAGGCCAAGGTCGGAATCGAACCGGCGTACGCGGCTTTGCAGGCCGCTGCATGACCACTCTGCCACCTGGCCATTGCTTGCTACAAGACGATCGGAATGATCGCAGCTTGCTTGAAAAAACAAAACCCCGGGAAACCGAGGCTTTGCAGAAAAACTGGAGCGGGAAACGAGACTCGAACTCGCGACCCCGACCTTGGCAAGGTCGTGCTCTACCAACTGAGCTATTCCCGCACCGGAGCCGCGAATCATAGCAGAATCGAACTGCTTGTGAATAGCCAATGCCACCCTGTTTCGGTTCAATCTGCGCGCAGCTTCCCGCTGCTCGGGCGCACCTCGCCCCAAACGACAAAGCCCCGAATCAATCGGGGCTTTGTCTGCAAACTGGAGCGGGAAACGAGACTCGAACTCGCGACCCCGACCTTGGCAAGGTCGTGCTCTACCAACTGAGCTATTCCCGCATCGGAGCCGCGCATTCTAATACGTGATTGCGGATCGTCAAGCCCAAATCGACAAGCACCTTCCCTGCCGGTCACTCATCGCCGCGGTGACGCGGTGCCGCCGGGATGTCGCCGCGAAGAATAGGCCATGCGGCCCGCAGGTAGTACAGGCCCGACCAGATCGTGAGCACGCCGGCGATCACCAGCAGCGCTTCGCCGATGTGATACAGGCGCAATGCGGTGGCTTCCTTCTCATGTTGCACGATCAGCACCACCAGCGCCACCATCTGCATCACGGTCTTGAGCTTGCCGATGAAGGCCACCTTGACCGTGGCACTCATGCCGATCTCCGCCATCCATTCGCGCAGAGCGGACACGCTGATCTCGCGCCCGACAATCACCGCGGCGGTGACCGCCATCACCACGCCCGACCACCCGCCACTGGGATGCGACTCGACCAGCAGGAACAGCGTCACCGCAACCATCAGCTTGTCGGCGACCGGGTCGAGAAAGGCGCCGAAGGCCGAGGTGAGATTCATTCGCCGCGCGAGATAGCCGTCCAGCCAGTCGGTGAACGCCGCCAGCACGAACACGATGGCGGCGGTGATGTTGTGCCCGTGAAAAGGCAGGTAGAACACGGCCACCATCACCGGCAGCAGCGCCACACGGAACAGGGTCAGCCAGGTTGGCAGGTTGATGCGCATGATTCGGTCCATGTTTTGTTGCAGTGTCGCATGCCCTCATGTCATGCATGCACGAAATCAACACAAACATTCAGCCGTGCAGGCTGGCATAGATGCGCTCGGCCAGGCCGCGATCAATCCCCTTGACCTGCATCAGCTCCTCGACGCCGGCGCTCTCCACGCCCGGCAGGCCACCAAATGCCTTGAGCAGTGCCGAGCGCCGCCGAGCGCCGATACCGGGCACGTCTTCAAGCACGCTGCGTTCGCGCGTCTTCTCGCGCCGCTTGCGATGGCCACTGATGGCGAAACGATGGGCCTCGTCGCGCACCGCTGCAACCAGGTGCAGCGCCGGCGACGATGAGCCCGGATGCAACTCGCGTCCCGGGCTCCCCTGATCATTTCTGGCCAGTACCAGGGTTTCCTCTCCCGCCCGGCGTCCCGGCCCCTTCGCCACGCCGACCACGGTGATGCCGCTGACGCCCAGCTCCTGCAACACGTCCAGCGCCTGGGCGAGCTGGCCGCCGCCACCGTCGATCAGCAGCACATCAGGTCGCGCGCCCTCGCCTTCGGCCAGCTTGCGGAAGCGGCGGGTCAGCGCCTGATGCATCGCGGCGTAATCGTCACCGGGCGTGATGCCGGTGATGTTGAAGCGCCGGTAGTGCGATTTCTCCGGCCCTTCCGCGCCGAACACCACGCACGAGGCAACGGTCGCCTCACCCATCGTATGGCTGATGTCGAAGCATTCGATGCGGCGCGGTGGCGCGTCCAGCTGCAACACTTTCTGCAGATCGGCGAAGCGGGTGCCCAGCGTCTGCCGGCTGGCCAGTCGCGCGGTCAGCGAAGCCTGCGCATTGCGCTGGGCCATCTGCAGGAATTGAGCACGGTCACCGCGCACACTCGACTTCAGCTCGACCGCATGACCCGCGTGCTGCGCCAGCAGCTCGGCGAGGATCGCCTGGTCGGCGATCGGCTCACCGAGGATCAGCTCGCGCGGCACCGGCCGGTCGAGGTAGTACTGGGCAATGAATTGCGCCAGCACGTCATCCCGTTCGGCATCCAGCGGCAGGCGCGGAAAGAAGTCGCGGGTACCCAGACTGATGCCGTTGCGGAAGAACAGCACGCTGACGCAGGCCATGCCAGCCTCGATGCAGCAGGCGATCACGTCCATGTCGGCACTGGCGCCATGCACATGGTGCTGCGCCTGCAGCTGGCGCAGTGCGGCCACCTGGTCGCGCAGCTTCGCCGCACGCTCGAACTGCAGCGAGCCGCTGGCCTGTTCCATCGCCTCGGCCAGCTCGTCGATCACCGCATTGCTGCGCCCTTCGAGAAACATCTCCGCGTGGCGCACGTCGTCGCGGTAATCCTCCACGCCGATCAGCTGCACGCATGGCGCGGTGCGACGGCCGATCTGGTGTTGCAGGCACGGCCGTGACCGGTTGCGGAAGTAGCTGTC
Source organism: Rhodanobacter sp. (assembly GCA_026193555.1). Taxonomy (GTDB): domain Bacteria; phylum Pseudomonadota; class Gammaproteobacteria; order Xanthomonadales; family Rhodanobacteraceae; genus Rhodanobacter. Next base: position 788 of record JAPHUU010000176.1, on the reverse strand, counting down.
TTCGCACTGGCGCACCTTGAACAGTTTCTGCATCAGGCTGAGGCTTTCGCGCACCGCGTAGGTGCTTGGATACGGACCGAAATAGCGCCCCGGCAGGTTGCGCGCACCGCGATGGAAGGCCAGCCGCGGGTAATCCTCGCCACCGGAAAGGTAGATGTACGGGTAGCTCTTGTCGTCACGCAACAGGATGTTGTAGCGCGGCTTGAGCGACTTGATCAGCTGCGATTCCAACAGCAGCGCCTCGCCTTCGGTGCGCGTCACGGTAATTTCGACGCGGGCGATCTGCGCCACCATCGCCGCGATGCGCGGCTCCATCCGCGGCTTCAGGAAATAGCTGCCGACGCGCTTCTTGAGATTGCCGGCCTTGCCGACGTACAGCAGCTCACCGGCATCATCGAGGTATCGATACACGCCGGGCGACGTGGTCAGGGTGTGGACGAAAACCTTGCCGTCGAAAGAAGGCGCTGGTGCGGACGGTATCGGGGTGTTCGGCATGCGGGCATTTTAGCGCGTCGTACGCGACCGGTCCTGGACGCCGACCTGCCCCGCCCGCGCCTGCTGCAGATGCTTCAGCAGGCCGTCGACGCCCTGCTCGGCCAACCTCAGCACGGCCCGGAAATCGGCCAGCTCGCCCTGGTACGGATCGGGCACCGGTCGGGCCACCCCGACGCCGGCGGCATCGAGAAACAAACGAAACCGACCCTGACCGTCAGAGGGACAGCGTTGGTGCAGCACGGCGAGGTTGTCCCCATCCATCGCCAGCAGCCAGTCGAAGCGCGTGAAATCGT
>JAPHUU010000088.1 GCA_026193555.1 Rhodanobacter sp. | reverse complement strand
TTACGGCGAAAGCCTGATCGACTACAACCACAACGCCACCTACCTGGGCCTGGGCGTTTCGCTGCTCGACTGGTATTGAGCCGGCCACCAACGATGAAGGCCCGGCGACAGAAGATCACCGGGCCTTCATGCGTTCGGGCCATTGCCGAAGCGAAACGGATCAGATCAGTGTTGATGACCACCGGCGCCGTGCACATGACCGTGCTCCAGCTCTTCGGCGCTGGCATCACGCACTTCGGTGACCTCGATCGCAAAATGCAGGGTCTGGCCGGCGAGCGGATGGTTGCCGTCGATGAACACGGTGTCGCCCTCGATCCTGGCTACGGTGACATTGATTTCGCCCTGCGGGCCGCGGCCCTGGAACTGCATGCCAGGCTGAATGTCCTCGACACCCTGGAAGGCGGACTTCGGCACTTCCTGCATCAGCTCGGCGTGGTGCACGCCATAACCTTCCTCGGGAGCCACCTCGGCGTTGAACTTGTCACCGACCTTGCGGCCTTCCATCTGCTTTTCCAGGCCGGGCACGATCTGCCCACTGCCGTGCAGATAGGTCAGCGGGTCCCGCCCTTCGGAGCTGTCGATGACCTGCCCCTTGTCGTCGGTGAGCGTGTAGTGAAAGGCGGCAACGGAGTTCTGGGAAATCTGCATGGATGTCTCGCGAATAGGTGTGAGTCCGCCGGCCGGATGCCGACACGAAGTGCGAAGTTTACCAGAACGCCGATGGCGTCCCGGCTGCAGCACCGGCACGGATTGGCGATACTGGAAGCATGAGCCTGTTGAATCGTCGTCCATCTGTCTCTCTCGGTCGCGCCGCACCGTTGCTGCTGCTCGCCGCAGGTCTGGCCTGCACGCCGCTGACCGCGGCTCCACTGGTGCCGGCGGCGACCGGCGCGCATGCGTCCGCCGAACTGGCGGCAAAGATTGATGACCTGATCGGCCAGCCCCGCTTCGCCGCCGCACACTGGGGTATTGCCGTGGTCTCGCTGGACAGCGGCCGCACGCTGTACGCCCACGATGCCGACCGCCTGCTGCAGCCGGCCTCCACCGCCAAGTTGTTCACCGCCGCGCTGAGCCTGTCCACGCTGGGCGCGGACTATCGGATACCGACCCGGCTGCTGGGCCACAGCACCATCCGTCACGGACGTCTGAACGGCCCACTGGTGCTGTACGGCATGGGCGATCCCACGCTCGGCACCGCCAGCAGCAGCGACTGGGCCGATCAGCTGGCAAGCCAGCTGGCGGCGCGCGGCGTGCATCGGATACACGGTAACCTGATCGCGGACGACAGCTACTTCACCGGCCCACCGTTCGGTGCGGGCTGGGAGGCCGGCGATCTGCAGAGCTGGTTTGCCGCGCCACCCTCGGCACTCAGCGTGCAGGAAAATGTCGTCGAGCTCACGGCAACTCCCGGGTCCACCGCCGGCCTTCCTGCCAGCCTGACCTTCACCCCGATCGATGCCACACCCCATGTACTCGGACAGCTGACCACCAGCCGGACCGGAACACCTGACGACATCAACCTGTATCGCGCACCAGGCGACACGGCGTTGCATGTATTCGGCAGCATGGCGAGCAACGCACCACCGCAGCACTTCAGGCTGACCGTACCCGATGCGGCCCTGCTCGCCGGCCGGCAGTTGCGTCGGGCGCTGTTGGATCATCGGATCCGCATCGACGGCACGCTGCAGGTGCTGCACTGGCCGCAGGACGATGCAGCCATGCTGGCGCGAACCGACACGCTGGCCGAGGTCTGGTCGCCTGCGCTGCTGGATATCCTGCAACGCGGCCTGAAGCGCTCACAGAACCTGTATCTGCAGAACCTGCTGCTGAGCGTCGGGGTCCGCGAGCAGGCACTTGAACCATCCGCCACGACGAGTGGTTTCACCAGCAGCGAGGGATGGGGAATCAAGGCACTGCAGCAGCTGTTGACGCAAATCGGGATTGCGCCATCGGCCAGCCTGATCGGCGAAGGCGCCGGTCTGTCGCGCAGTGATCTCGTCACGCCGAGGGCGATGGTCCAGCTGCTCAGCTATCTTGCAGCACAGCCCTATGCCGCCGAACTGCGCGAGGCACTGCCCATCGCCGGCGTAGACGGCACCCTGGCCCATCGCATGCGCGGCACCGTCGCGGAAAACAATCTGCACGCCAAGACCGGCAGCATGACCTACGTGCATGACCTGGCCGGCTATGTCACCACCGCTGCAGGCGAGCGGCTGGCATTCGCGATCATGCTCGACGACTACGAGCCGCCCGCCGATGGCCCCGGCGCCACCAGCGACATCGACACGATCGCGGTACTGCTGGCGAACTTTCGCGGCCCGGATTGACCGGAACCGTGCGCTGTCCGCTTAGCCGCCCAGCAAGGTGAGCGTGTCCTTGCCGATCTTCTCGGGTGTGTCGGTGGAGGCGTAACGCTTCACCACCTGGCCATCCTTGTCGACCAGGAACTTGGTGAAATTCCACTTGATCGCCTCGCTGCCGAGGATGCCCTTGCCTTCGGACTTCAACCACTGGTAGAGCGGATCGGCATGCTTGCCATTCACCTCGACCTTGGCAAACATCGGAAACGTCACGTCGTACTGGGTGCTGCAGAAGGCCTTGATCTCGGCTTCGTCGCCGGGCTCCTGGTGGCCAAACTGGTCACAGGGGAAGCCCAGCACCACCAGTCCGCGGTCGCGCTGGTCCTGCCACAGCGTTTCCAGCCCGAGGTACTGCGGAGTGAACCCGCACTTGGAGGCCACATTGACGATCAACAGCGTCCTGCCGCGCCATTCGGCAAGCGATCGCGGGCTACCGTCGATATCGCGGGCGCTGAAGTCATAGACGCTGCTCATGTCGCACTCCCCACAAGAAACCCAACGGCCAGTCTACGTCATCACCGGACGTGGGCGGACCGACCCCCGGTTCAGTGTGCTGCCGGTGGCGCCGGAATCTCGAATACCTGGCGCAGATAGGCCAGGTAGGCGTTGTCCTCGCACATGTCCTTGCCCGGCGAGTCGCTGAGCTTGGCTACCGGCTGGCCGTTGCAGCGGGTCATCTTGATCACGATGTTCAGCGGTTCGGGGCCGACATCGTTGGTGAGGTTGGTGCCCACGCCGAAGGCGAGCACGCAGCGACCGCGGAAATACGCATACAGCTTCATCACTTTGGGAATATCGAGGCCGTCGCTGAACACCAGAATCTTGCTGCTCGGATCGACCCTATTGGCGCGGTAATGCGCCAGCACCTTGTCGCCCCAGACGAACGGATCCCCGGAGTCGTGCCGGGTACCATCGAACAGCTTGCAGAAATACATGTCGAAATCGCGCAGGAACGCGTCGAGCCCGTACACATCCGACAACGCGATACCCAGATCGCCGCGATATTCCCTCGCCCATGCCTCCAGTGCCGCGACCTGCGAGTCGCGCAGTCGCGGGCCAAGCGCCTGATGTGCCTGCAGGTATTCGTGCGCCAGCGTACCCAATGGCGTCAAGCCGAGCTTGCGCGCCAGCCAGACGTTGCTGGTACCGGCCAGTTGCTCGCCCAATCCGTCGCGCAGGGTGGTCACCACTTCCTCATGCCACACCCGCGAGTAGCGCCGGCGGCTGCCGTAGTCGGCGATCCGGCAGCCGGCGTAGCCCGGCGTGTCACGCAACAGGGCGAGCTTGTAGCGCAGCCGTCGACGGCCTTCGGCCAGATCCAGCCCGGCGCTGGTGTTGCGGAAATACACCTCGTTGACGATCGCCAACAGGGGCACCTCGAACAGGATCGTGTGCAGCCACGGGCCCAGGATGCGGATCTCGATCTCGCCGTTGCCGGCATCGGAGGGGGTGATCGCGACATATTTTTCGTTGAGCTGGAACAACCCGAGGAAGTCGATGAAGTCACTCTTGATGAAGCGCCAGGTGCGCAGGTAATCCAGTTCCTCCGGGGTAAAACGCAACCGGCACAGGGCGGCCAGCTCGGTGCGAATTTCCGCGATGTACGGCACCAGGTCGATGCCGGGATTTCGGCATTTGAAACGGTACTCGACCTGCGCGGCCGGGTACTGGTGAAGCACCACCTGCATCATCGAGAACTTGTACAGGTCGGTATCGAGCAGCGAGTCGATGATCATCAGTGGCTCTAGGGGGGGGCTTGCGCCGGGACGGTACGCCATCAATTATCCATGCTTGTGCGTCCTGCATTGCGAATGCGAAGTCGATACGGAGGCCGACCATCGCATGACGCACCGGCACCGGTCACCATCGCCGGACAAAAAAAACCCACGAACCAGGGGAGGACTCGTGGGTCTTGTCAGGCAGCCGCCAGGGGGAGGAAAGGCTGCCCCTCAGTGCCACGGTGTTCTGTGTCACTTCCTGTCGCCATCTCGGCGATACGACTCATTAGTGTGGCCGCCAGACCAAAGGTTCAAGACGCAACCGGATCCTGTTCAGCGTGGCGACAGGCGAAGATGCCGGGTTTCGACAACCAGACTCTGTCCGATGCCGATCCGGGCGCCTTGCTGGCCTGTCTGCGATATATGGCAGGGATTCGAAGAGGGCATGGAAGCCGGCAACGCACTGCAAAGCCGATCCAAGGCAGGTCGAGGGCAGCCACGAAACCCGCTGCACAACCCGCTGCACAACCCGCCGCTGACCGGCCTGGGCCGCCGCCGGGCTTGCTGCGGCAACGAGAAATTTCCGCTGGCACGCCCTATGCTGCCTCTGGCGGGAGAAATCCAGAGCGGATAGGTTAACCGGATCGGTGCGGGCTGCCGATGTGCTCCGAAATTCATCAGGACTCTGACTGGAGGCCGCGGTTGTGTGGCGATGGATCGGGGCAACACCACCGGCGCGAGAGCTGTCCAGTGGAGCGATTTCTGTAACGCCCGCGCGCAATTCCGGGAAGTTTCCCCCACCACCGGTGCGACCTGAATGCAGATGTTGATCACAATGCCATTGTCGTGGCGCCGCTGGCGCTCACGGGCAGGTTTTGTCGTGGCCGTGCTGTGGCTTGCCGCGGCACATGCAGCCAGTCCACTCAATGGAGCGTGGCGCGAGGTTCGAGCCCATGACACACCGCAAGCGGTGCTGGCCGAACAGCACGCCGGCCGTCTGAAAAGCTTCAACCCTTCCAGGCTGCAACGGTTTTCGAGCAACCCGCTGGGAAGCTGGGTGGTGCTGTCGCCGGAACCGCCATGGAACAACGAAGAGCGGGCATTGACGATCTACCCGGCACCACTGGGCGCAGTCAGCCTGTACGGAACCGGCGGCAAGCAGACCATGGCGCTGGATGATTTCAGTGACGTGGTGCACGGCCATGGCCGGCTGGTCTGGCGCATCGCCGCCGCCCGGGCGGGATCGGCGCCGATCCTCCTCAAGTTTGAACCCTCGACGTCACTGGCGGCTCCGGTACGGTTCGAACTGCAGGCATGGAATGGTTACCTGAAGCAGGACGCGCAGTGGCTGGTGTTCGCCTCCACCTGTTTTGCGTCGATGCTGGCGATGGTGCTGATGGCACTTTGTTTTGCGGTGATGCTGCGTGACGTAACCTATGCCTGGTATGCGGGCTACATCATCTGCTATGCGCTGATCCAGGGCATCCAGACCGGCTTCCTGTTCCATCCGCTGGAGTGGCAGTGGCTGGTCGGCATGGCGCCGATGGTCGGCGTCGCGGTGGTGGCCTTGTCGGTGGCGTTCGCCTCGTTGTTCATGATGCGATTCTGCGAGTTGTCACGCTACGCGCCCTTGCTGCGGGTGCCGATCATGGCGCTGGCCGTCGGCATGATTCAACTGGTGCTGCTGCGCTGCAGCGGCGTCGCGATGCTGATCGAGGTAGCGCAGCTCCTGCTCAATCCGCTGCTGATGATTGGCGCCGCGCTGTTGCTGGTCGCCGGCATCACCGCCGCCGCCCGTGGCTCACGCCCGGCCTGGTTTTTCCTCGCCGGCTGGACGCCCTTGTTGCTGCTCACCGCCATGACCAGCGCACAGGTCAGTGGTGCACTCCCTGACCTCGATTGGCTCAACGATGCCAGCCTGGCCGGTGGCGCGTTCGAGGCGATCGTGCTGTCCCTTGGCCTGGCCGACCGCGCGCTGATGCTGCGCCATGACCGCGACAGCGTGCAGGAACTGGCCGACAACGACGCACTCACCCATGTATTGAACCGCCGCGCCTGGAGCGAACGCACCGGCATTGCTCTGGCCAGTGGTCCGTCGCGTCCGATCGCCATGCTGTTCATGGATCTGGATCACTTCAAACTGCTCAACGACAATCACGGCCACCATGCCGGCGACCGCGCACTGGTCGCGGTTGCCGAGGCGCTGGCGCACGAACTGCGACCGGGCGACCTGCTCGGCCGCTACGGTGGCGAGGAGTTTGTCGCTCTGCTTGACAACGCGGTTGTCGAGCAGGCAATGCAGGTCGCAACGCGACTGTGCCGACGGGTGCACCGACTGGAAATATCGATCAGCAAGGATCCCCCACTTCGGCTGAGCATCAGCATCGGCGTGGCTGTGCACCGGGATGGCGATGATGTGACATCGCTGACAGACCGTGCCGACCAGGCGATGTACACCGCCAAGCTGGAGGGACGCAACCGGGTATGGCTGTACAACGACGCCACCGTGCCAAATCGCCCCGGCTCACGGCGACTGCATGTCGTCGAAAAGCGCAAGAGCGAACACTGAGCCGCGCCGGCGACATCCACCGACTCAGCCCCCCGCCAGATCGCTCGCCGCCCTCACCACATCGGCCTCGCTCGGCAACACCAGCAAGGCGGCGCCTGCCAGCGGGGTGAAGGTAT
>JAPHUU010000150.1 GCA_026193555.1 Rhodanobacter sp. | reverse complement strand
TAGTCGGTATACCCTGGATCGAATGCGTAGAGATCGAATTGATCGAATCGTTGTTTGGGATCATTGATCTGGGGCGCAGTCATTTTTATCAGTGCTCCATATCCCTGTTGTGCACATTCGATATTACCGTGTCGAGATCAAGCTCTGTATTAAGTGGCTGAGTAAATGTCAGGAGGTAGCCATCTGGATCCCGTACGACTAGTTCTCGCGTATTCCACGGCCTATCGACCGGTCCATCGAACACCCAGTTAGCGTTTCTTAACCTTTCCGCAAACCGATCGACCGATTCGTCAAATATCGAGAATGTCAGCATGGCGCCCAGTCCCCTCTGGCCCTCAATATTATTCCTTGTTGGCGCAAGCAGGAGATCCGCGTATTTGCTGTAGCGAAGATGCGCGAGCATCGTCTGACCCTCGTCACCATCGATTTTATAAACGAGATCGAAGCCAAGGTTTTCCTGGTACCAAGCGATGGACCGCGCAATGTCGCTGACGGATAACGTCACGAAGGCCGGCATCCGATAGAACTTCTCACTTTGATGCATAGTTGAAATATTCCCGTTGTGAAGGTCGGCTTTAACATTGAAACGGATAATAGAGATAGGCGCTGTCGCTCACGCGCCCGACGCAAAGCTGCGACATCACGCGTAGCTTTGAATCGTTTAAACGGTAAAAATCCTTAACACGGCGGGACGAAAAGCCGAGGTAGGGATGCGCCGTTACGTCGCGTGCAGCGCAAACAGCTATGCCTGCTTCCAGGGTAGCCCCGTTGACCATTTCCCGAACCCTGAATTCGCGCACCCCACGCGCACCCTTTAAAAGGCACTCAACGTGGCCCGTGACATGAACAACGAATCCGGCCTTCTGGATGTCGAAGGTCTTGCCGTATTGAGCAACGGACAGCTTCTCCGGCTGATCCAACGCGGCGATGCGTTGTAGCTCGTCGGAACCCTCGTTGACCGCGTAAAGCCCGCGTTCGACGCCGTCGACGTTCAGAACAGTGATCAGCAAAGGAGGTGAGGCGGTAGCTTGTCCCGATGCGGCGCCTATCATGGCCGCACGCGCGTGCATCATCGCCTTGACGCAACGCTCAAGGATGTGGCGATCGAGCGACAGGCCAGTAAAAGCATGGGCACGCGACTGTCTGAAGATGCCATGCGAGGATTCATCAGGATCACCAAACTCTTCTGACCTTGGCCCTACAGCCATCGTCGCGCTGCCGGTGCCGTGCGTCGTATTTGTCGGCGCACCCTGCGCCATCCGATGGGCGTGCAAGAAGTGGCCCGAAAAATAACTTTGCGGTGCGGGCAGAGGCGCGGTCGCATCGAGCATCCCAATCGGGGCATGCTCTTCAAGTCGTGGCCAGATCTCATCATGCCTAGATGTTGGACCCCTGAATCGCAAAGTTATCAAAGCATAAATCGGGTAGCGATCTGTATCACGTCCCAGAATCCTTTGCTGCAGTTCGGCATTGAGGTCAAAATCGATCTTCACGGTCCACTCCGGACCAGCCAACCGGGTTATGCGGCCCAAGAGTAGGCCCGTATCGACGGCGCTCAACCGATAGGTGAACTCTCGATATTTTGGGTAAGTCCGGTAGAAGTCTAGGGAAATCGCGAGGACAACTGCGTCGTCTTCGACTGGGAATTCCGTGCGACTAATCGATTCAGATGCGGCGAGAGGCAATTCAAATAGCCGTGCATAATGTGGCGCATAAGCGAATGCTCGACCACGCCATGCAGAGCCACAATTTGAGGCCCACGCCGGAATCCACAACGACAGGTCAGCCGGATAACGTCCCCCGCCCGAAGCCACCATGCGATGGACGAATAGACCGGCTTGGCCATCAATGTTAGAACGCAACGCATGAGACGCAGAGATTTTCAGTCCTGCAACACCATAAGCACGTTCGATCAATGCAGCAAGTCGTGAAAATAAACCACCCGCAGCATTCCGAGCGGCACCACTCAAATCGATAGAATGCGTCAGGCCAATTGGCGAAAAATGAGGCATGACGCCATAATCTGGGTGCACGCCATCCGACGCAACACCAGTAGGCTCTTCGTAAAGTGCTTCGAGGAAGGCGATTAATGTTCTCACGTTAGCCAAAGCTCTACATGAAAGGATGGGGAGGAAGCGCTTCAGCGTGCTCTTGCGCGATGGTGTCACCGATTCTGGCGAAGCGTACGCGGCGATGACGGTGACCGAATGTCATCGGCAAGAATCCTGGGATCATTACCTTGCACGCATGCAGACCCAACGACCTGAGCTTTTTCGATTCGTTGGCGACTGAATAGACGTGGTGTTCGTGTGTCTTCAGACGATACAAAATGCGCTTAAGCGACTCCGACACATTGCGGCTGTCCAGGATTTCTTCGTCGCGTAGCATCTCTGGGTCAAGTATGTCCGTCCTTGACCAGAGCGCCTCGCTGAAACGAACTCGCTCGGGCATCGCGTTGACGATCCCGTGATCCTCCATGGCCATCACGGCATCGCTGTCCTCAAGGAGCGTTTTCGCAAGCACACTGACGCCAGGTTTCTTGAACATCTGTTTCAGGAAGAAGATATGCCCAGTGACCTCTCCAAGCGCTGCGATTGCGGCCGTCTGATAGGTAAGCCCGCTGCCCGCCGCGAGAACCATCTTAGGCGCCTCGTCGAGGTCGTTTAGGGCCACCACCACTACACTAGGAACGCCATGCTCTTGCGTCGAACGTAAAATCCTAAGGTTAAAGCCTGTCGTTAGCGCGATACGACCCTGGTGCCATCGAACCGCATTATGCAGACAGAGCGTGTGCGTAATGTCATGTAGCGGGCGCTGTCGATACCAAGCCATGAGAAATGCATCGCGCTCAACAAGCTCAAGCACACCGTGCAATAGCGCCTCGGATTCTGACGTGCCGATAGCGCAACCGTTCGAACTTTCGAATGTAAGGCGAACCTTCGGAAACGTCGAGGTACCGCCGTAGTGGGCAAAACAAGCGGGCACGGCAATGCGCTCATCGGTCAATGCCTCTTTAGCCATGACCCAATCGATGGGCGTCTCAGGGACGTAGCGCCGGTAGGGAAAACGTTCGTCAGCGTGAATATGGTCCGGATGCAGTCCGAACGTGCGTGGATCAAGCGTGGGAACTTCCATTTGGTCGAGACGACGCGTAACAACGTCGCCACCCGGCAGCGCTAACAATCCGGCGTAACGCTCCAAAGCTTCGAGAGCAGCGACCATTTTCGCTTGCGCGGGTGTCCCCGCTCGACCAAGGGTGGTGACTAGCGGCCAGCCCTGTACGCGCAACTCGGTGGTGGCGCTTGGAATGGGCATGTCACGATCAACCTTTGGGACATCGATCAACCGAATAAGACCTGAGGCGTAACGCGACAGTAACCGACTGCCAACGACGTCGAGCTCTTCGTGACGCACCGGTGAAGCATCGTGGCTTGCACTTCCAGCTTCAAAAAAGGGCGCGTCCGGCAATTCCGTTGCATCCTCCGCCGCATCGATCAGATCTATCGTCACGCGCTGCTCGCCCGTAGCGTCCGTGTGAACATTCGTCCAGACGAGATATGCATCGTCGTTAAGCGATGAGGATTCGACTGCGTGACAGCGCTTTATCAGAAGAAGAAGTTTCATCGCCTCGGCGGGCGATCCGAAGCGAAGTTTCGCGTGAAGGCGAGGTATCGACGCGGCACTATACGGCGATGGTTGCGGCGCGTCTGCATAGGCAATTCTGAAAAATAGTGCCGGCAAATGCGGTGCGAATCGTGGCGACAGACGGACCGCGACTAGTTGATTCCCAAAGCGGGTGGCGACGATCATCGATGCCGCACTGCTTCCCAATGTGCGCTCAATTAGAACGGCAGCCCCACCCACATACACTGGACAGCGATTGGTTTTGTCACCGCTCTTGTCCACAAAGACAGCGGCCAACCAGTCAGAGGAGCAATACGAACCATCGATATCGAAGTCGAGCATACTTACGCTACTCCGGCTCGGCGCAGCGCTGCGACATACAGCCCGTGCAAGCTTTCTTGTCGAGGTAACAATTCGGACATCGAGAGTGAACGCGCGTCATGTGCCGCCCACGCCGTCTTCCAACTCGCGGCTGTGGCCGATATGCCAGTGGGATTCACCCATGCAGGCGCTACGCTCGTTCCGTCCGCAGCCAGTGATGTCACATGGGCAGATCGGCGCAGCAATAGATCTAGCAGCGCATGTTCGTCCGTGGGACCGATACCCAAGCTAGATGGTGTGATATATGCGTCCTGAACAAGCGAACAAGCACGCCATCCAAATGGCGCCGCGCGCAGACGAATGTGATCAAGTGAAAAAGGCACTGCCTGGTGCATCGCCTCGATTTCAGGCGTAGCCAGAATCGCGCTTGGAGCAGACAAGACGGACGTTGTCTGTTTGTCATTCAAGATGACCAGCTTCTTGAGTGCCCGGATCGCAGCCTCCTGTTCGTTCCAGCCGAAGGCGAAAATCCATTCGTCAGCTCCACTTGCGAAATTCGCGTCGTCGCATTGGCAATCAAGTGCCACCAGTACACCCTGATTCAAACATTCCCGCGCGGAAAGCGCCGGAATGAGGAATTGCCTGATGGCTGTGTTGCGAGGGCGGCGTACACATAGCAACGCCGTGGGCACGGGGGAGCGGTCGCTCGCCACATCCTCCAACGATACGACCGGCCCGAAGCGAACATCGACAAGTCGTGCGGCATCCGCAGCGATCGCATTGAGTCGTTCGAATCCCGCGTCATCACCAAGGGAAGCGCCGTAGCTCGCGCGGGGTCTCATCGCAGCGACCCGATATCGGCTCCACTGAGCCGCAGGGCGTACCCGATGTGGCGCAGGAACGATTATATGCCGTGTGACGACCAGCGTTGCCTCGTCGACTCTCGAGAGCACCGAAGGCGCCGAGGGCATGAATTTCAAAGCGAGGTGCTTGAAGGTCTGCACGCAGGCGGTC
>JAPHUU010000314.1 GCA_026193555.1 Rhodanobacter sp. | reverse complement strand
TTTGCCGATGGCTGGTATCTGAGCGGCGACATCGTCAAGCGCGATGCCGATGGCTACTACTGGTTCGTCGGTCGTGGCGACGACGTGATCAAGTCGGCGGGCCATTTGATCGGCCCGTTCGAAGTGGAAAGCGCGCTGATGGAACACCCGGCGGTTGCCGAAGCGGCAGCGATCGGCATTCCCGATCCGGTTTCGATGGAAGTGGTGAAGGCGTTTGTCGCGCTCAAGCCCGGCTTCGAACCCGGCCCGGCACTGCTGCGGGAATTGCTGGCGCATGCGCGCAAGCGCCTCGGGCCGGCAGTGGCGCCGCGCGAAATCGCATTCACCGACAGTCTGCCGAAGACCCGTTCCGGCAAGATCATGCGCCGGCTGCTGAAGGCGCGTGAATTGGGGCTTCCCGAAGGTGATCTGTCGACGCTGGAGGGCCGCGCATGACTACCATGGGGCAGACCAAGGTTCGCGTCACGCGCGAGCACGCCCGCGATCTGATGCGCCAGATGGTGCTGATCCGTCGCTTCGAGGAGAAGTGTGCCGAGTTGTACTCGCAGGAAAAGATCCGCGGCTTCCTGCATCTGTACAGTGGCGAGGAAGCCAACGCGGTCGGTGTGCTGCAGGCGCTGACCGCGGACGATGCCATCGTGGCCACCTATCGCGAACACGGCTATGCGCTTGCGCGTGGCCTGCCGGCAACCGCCGTGATGGCTGAACTGTATGGCAAGGCCTCCGGTTGCAGCCGTGGCCGTGGCGGCTCGATGCACCTGTTCGATGCCTCGCATCGCTTCCATGGCGGCAATGCGATCGTGGGCGGTGGCTTGCCGCTGGCCGTGGGTCTGGCGCTGGCCGACAAGCTGCGCGGCCTGTCGCGGGTCACCTGTTGCGTCTTCGGAGAGGGCGCCGCCGCCGAAGGCGAGTTCCACGAATCGATGAACCTTGCGGCATTGTGGAAGTTGCCGGTCCTGTTTGTCTGCGAGAACAACCTCTACGCGATGGGCACGGCGCTGGAGCGCTCCGAATCGGTGACGGACATTCGTCGCCACGCCGAGAGCTACGGCATCCACGCCGAATCCGTCGATGGCATGAACGTGGTGGACGTCGAAGTCGCCGCGCGTCGCGCGGCCGAAGCCGTGCGCGCCGGCGAAGGGCCGCGCTTCCTGGAAAACCACACCTATCGTTTCCGCGCGCATTCGATGTTCGATCCCGACCTGTATCGCGACAAGACCGAAGTCGAGCAATGGAAGTTGCGCGGGCCGATCGTGCGCTTCACCGAATGGACACTCGGCAACAACACGCTGCATCGCGATGACCTCGATGCCATCGAGGCCGAGGTCGCCGGTGTCATCGACGACGCGGTGGCATTCGCCGAACAGTCTCCGTGGGAACCGGTCGAGGATCTGCTGCGCGACGTCTACGCGCCTCGTGAGAACAGCGGGGCGGCGCCATGAACGCAACGCGCCGGATGACCTATCGCGAGGCGGTGCACGAGGCCTTGCGCGACGCACTGCTGCGCGACGAACGGGTGTTTCTGATGGGCGAGGACGTCGGGCGCTATGGCGGCTCCTATGCCTGCTCCAGGGGGCTGCTGGCCGAGTTCGGCGAACAACGCATCCGCGATACGCCGCTGTGCGAGTCCGGCTTCGTCGGCGCGGGCATCGGTGCCGCGATCAACGGCATGCGGCCGATCGTCGAGGTGATGACGGTCAATTTCAGCCTGCTTGCGCTGGACCAGATCGTCAACAATGCCGCGACGGTACGGCACATGTCCGGCGGGCAGTTCTCGGTGCCGCTGGTGATCCGCATGGCGACCGGGGCCGGTCGCCAGCTCGCCGCCCAGCATTCGCACAGCCTCGAGTGCTGGTACGCCCACGTGCCGGGGATCCGCGTGGCGGCCCCCGCCACCGTGGCCGACGCCCGCGGGATGTTGTGGACCGCGCTGCTTGATCAGAACCCCGTGGTGATCTTCGAGCACGCCGGGCTCTACAACGATGAGGGCGAGTTGGCCGCCGACGGTGAGCTGAGCATGGATATCGAACACGCGGTCGTGCGCCGGCCGGGCCGTGACGCGACCCTCATCACCTATGGCGGAAGCCTGAAGAAGGCCCTGGCGGCAGCCGATGCGCTGGCCAGCGAGGGCGTCGAATGCGAGGTGATCGACCTGCGGGTGCTGCGACCGCTGGATGTGCCGACCCTGCTCGCATCGGTGCGTCGCACGCATCGCGCGGTGATCGTCGACGAAGGCTGGCGCACCGGCAGCCTCGCCGGAGAAATCGCCGCCCAGCTCGCCGAGCAGGCGTTCTACGATCTCGATGCGCCGATTGCGCGCGTGTGCAGCGCCGAAGTGCCGATTCCCTATCCGCGTCATCTGGAGATGGCGGCCATCCCGCAAGTCGAGGGCGTCGTCGGCGCGGTCCGCAGCGTGTTGCGCCGATGAGCGAATTCCTCATGCCATCGCTGGGTGCCGACATGGAGGCGGGCACATTGGTCGAATGGATGAAGCATCCAGGCGATCACCTGCAGCGCGGCGACGCGATCGCCGCGGTCGAGACCCAGAAGGGCGCCATCGAAATCGAGGTCTTCGAGAGCGGCATACTGGACGAGATCCGGGTGCAGGTCGGTCAGCGCGTGCCGGTGGGCACGGTGCTGGCCATCATCCGCAGTGCCGACGAGGCGACCACCGTTGCCGCCAAACCCGTGGAAGCGCCAGCAGAACCGGCTGCCACCGGCACGCCGGCGCGACCGGCCGCCGCCGCGTCGACACCGCCGACACCACCGCCACCGCCAATGACGACCGCCGAGGCCGCCAGGGCAAGGATCACGCCGGCGGCGCGGCGGCGCGCCCAGGAGCTGCATATCGACCTGTCCGGGCTGCAGCCGGGAGCGGACGGTGTCATCGGATTGCGTGAAGTCGAGGCCGCCGGCGTGGCGTCCGCCGGCCAGCAGCCTGCGATCGCGGCAACCGCGGTACCCGCGCCGTCGGGACGCGGCGCCAGGCCCGGCATCGACAGGGACGAGATGCGCAAGGCGATCGCCGCGGCCATGGCACGATCCTGGCGCGAGATTCCGCACTACTTCGTCGGCTCCATCATCGATGTCGAACCGATGCTGGCCTGGCTGGAACACGAGAACGCGCAGCGCCCGGTGCCCCAGCGCCTGCACTATGCCGCGCTGCTGATCAAGGCGACGGCGCGGGCGCTCAAGGCCGAGCCGATGCTCAACGGCCACCATCTCAACGGCGTGTTCACGCCCTCGGCCCAGGTGCACCTGGGCATCGCGGTCGCCATGCGTGGCGGCGGCCTGATCGCGCCGGCCATGCTCGATGTCGACACGCTGGAGCTGGCCGAAGTGATGGC
>JAPHUU010000051.1 GCA_026193555.1 Rhodanobacter sp. | reverse complement strand
CTGGTGCACAGCCTGCTGCCGATCTTCATGGTCACGGTGCTGGGGGCATCGATGGCCACGATCGGCGTGATCGAGGGTGTGGCTGAGGCCACGGCGTCGATTACCAAGGTATTTTCCGGCTCCCTCAGTGACTACCTCGGCAAGCGCAAGCCGCTGGTCATCCTCGGCTATGGACTGAGCGCGGTCACCAAGCTGGTGTTTCCGCTGGCGTCCACCTTGTGGTTGGTCTTTTTCGCACGCTTCGTCGATCGCATCGGCAAGGGGATCCGCGGTGCTCCGCGCGACGCACTGATTGCGGATATCGTGCTGCCGGCGCAACGCGGCAAGGCGTATGGCCTGCGCCAGGCACTGGATTCGATCGGGGCTTTCCTGGGGCCGCTGGCGGCGCTGGCCTTCATGGCGTGGTTGGCGAACAACATCAAGCTGGTGCTGTGGGTGGCGGTGGTGCCGGGGTTTCTGGCGGTGCTGCTGTTGCTGGTTGCCGTGCGTGAGCCCGAGGCCAACGTCCGGCCTGGCAGCGCGACGAGCCGCATGACGCTGGCCGATCTCAAGCGGCTTCGCGCTCGCTACTGGCTGGTGGTCGCGCTGGGTGCGGTTTTCACCCTGGCCCGATTCAGTGAGGCATTCCTGATCCTTCGCGGGCGGGATGTTGGACTGGCGATCGGCTATACGCCGCTGATCATGGTCGTCATGAATGTCGTCTACGCCGCCGTTGCCTACCCGGCGGGCATGGCGGCTGACCGACTGTCCGCACGAACGCTGCTGATTCTCGGATTGATCGTGCTGATCGTCGCCGACGCCGTGCTGGCGCTGTCCGCCTTGCCGATCCAGGCGTTTGTCGGCGCCGCCTTGTGGGGCCTGCACATGGCGCTCACCCAGGGGTTGCTGTCGAAGCTGGTGGCCGATACCGCGCCGAGCCGTCTCCGTGGCACGGCTTTCGGCCTGTTCAATCTGGTCAGCGGCGTCTCGCTGTTGCTGGCGAGCGTCATCGCCGGCGCGTTGTGGGGAAGGTTTGGCGCCTCGGCGACCTTCATGGCCGGCGCGGCGTTTGCGGCATTGGCGGCGCTGGGTCTGCTGTTCTATCGCACGGAAGCCCGGTCGGCGGTTCGGCCAGCACCCGGATGACCGCATGGGAGGGCGGGCGACGGTCGGACTCGCGCGGGGCTCCATGGCCACCAAGCCGCAAGATATGGCGTCTCCAATGATCAGGTTGATCTTGATCACATTCCGTCTGCGCCCGCCAGTTCAGCATTCGCCCGTTGCCCCACCCACGGCGACATCCCCCTGTAACTGCAAGCGAGGCTATTCCCATGCAAATCAAACACATTTTCTTGCTTGGTATCTCTGTTTCCCTGCTCGCCGCCCTGCCGGCATGGGCCCACCAGAGCGGCGGTGGCGGACAACGCGGTAGCCAGCGCGGCGGCCAATCGGTACCCCTCAACCAGCCATCACGCGGCATGATGCAGAAGGATCAGCTGCACCAGCAGGACAGGACCCAGTTGAATGATCGTGATCGCGACCGGATCTATGGTTCCCAGCTCATGACGGCGGCCGAGCGCCGTTCGTATCGCAACCAGATGCGCAGCCTGAAGACCGCCCAGGAGCGCGAGGCGCTCCGCAAGCAGCATCACGAACAGATGCAGAAGCGCGCCACCGAACGTGGCATGACCTTGCCTGACATGCCGCCGAGCCAAGGCGCAGGCATGGGTCCGGGTGCTGGCATGCAGCAGCGCACGCAGCAGCAGACCGAGCAGCAACAGCAAAACCAGGGCCAGGATCAGCAGATCCAGCAGAAGCAGCGCACGGAGCAGCAAACCCAATCGTCGAAGGAAGACGGCAACCGCTGACGGCCAGAGCTCCGGCGCAGCGTCGACCTGATGGCCGCGCTGCGGCGGAGCGATCCCGATCCAAGGTAGTGTCCTGAGCGTATGGAAGTGCGGCTGAGGGCTCCGAGTGAGCTTGGATAGCGAGCATGTGCGCCCGACAATCAGGGTGAGTCTTTCTCCAAGCCATCGTGTGCGCAGTACGTCTTTGACCCACTTTGACGTCTCGGATACATCATGCGTGGCAATTTCAATGGCCACGCAAAGCGGGGGACTCTCCCATGCAGCAGATGAAGGTTGTTTCCCTGATTGTCGTTGGGTGCCTGGCGACGGGTCAGGCCTGGTCCCAAGCCGCGCTGATGAAGCAGGCGCAGGGTCTGTTCAAGCCGATACCCGTCGCCGCGCCACCCTTGCCGGGCATTGCCGCGACACCGGCCAAGGTGGATCTCGGCAAGATGCTCTATTTCGAGCCACGACTGTCCGCGAGTCATTCCATCAGCTGCAACTCCTGCCACATGGTCGGCATGGGCGGCGTTGACCTGCAGGAGACCTCGCTGGGTCATCGCTGGCAGCATGGCGGCCGCAATGCGCCGACCGTCTACAACGCGGTGTTCGATGTCGCCCAGTTCTGGGATGGACGTGCCAAGGATCTCCAACAACAGGCTGGTGGGCCGCTGGTCAATCCGGTCGAGATGGACACTACCGAAGCGCATGTCGTCGAGCAGCTCAAGGGCATCCCGGGTTACGCCGCGGTGTTCGCCAAGGCCTTCCCCGGCGTCACCGATCCGGTCACCTTCGACAACGTGCGCAAGGCGATCGCGGTGTTCGAGGCCACCTTGATCACCCCGAACGCACCGTTCGATCGCTACCTCAAGGGTGACGAGAAGGCGCTCGACGCGAAGCAGAAGGAAGGCTTGGCGTTATTCATCAACAAGGGCTGTGCGGCATGCCACAACGGCATCAACGTCGGCGGCGGCATGTATGCCCCCTTCGGCGTTGTCGAGCGTCCCGGTGCCGACATCCTTCCGCCTGGCGACAAGGGCCGCTTCGCGGTGACCAAGACCGCCAGCGACGAGTACGTGTTCCGGGTACCCTCGCTGCGCAACATCGCCCTGACCGCACCGTATTTCCATACCGGCAAGGTGTGGGACCTGCGCCAGGCTGTCGCGATCATGGGCAGCAGTCAGCTCGGCGCGAAGTTGAGCGATGACGAAGTCAGCCAGATCGAGACCTTCCTCGGCGCACTGACGGGCGACCAGCCCAGGGTCATGTTGCCGATCCTGCCGCCAAGCGTGGCCAGCACCCCGCGGCCCAAGCCGTAGGTTGCGCGAAGAGGGTGTTCGCATGGTTCAGAAGACCAGCCGCTACAGTTTGCTGGCTCGCTACGCGCACTGGCTGACCGTGCTGGCCATCGTGGTGGCCTACGTGCTGGTTGACCTTGGCGATGACGAGGGTTCCGAAGGCAATTCGCCGCCCTCGCTGATGCTGCAGGGGCACTACCTGGCGGGACTGACGGTACTGGCACTGCTGCTGCCGCGAATCATTGCGCGGCTCACCACCCCGGTGCCGCCGATCATCCCGGCCCCGAAAGCCATCGTTACCTTTGCCGCGCATGGGCTGCACCTGGCGTTGTATGCGTTCTTGCTGGTGCAGCCGATTCTCGGCCTGTTGCAGGTAAATTATGCCGGGCAGCTTGTCAGCCTGCCGTGGGTGGACTGGAGTCTCCCTGCGCTGGTCGGCCCCGATCATGCTGCACATGAATTCGTCGCCGAGATCCACGAGACGGTCGGGGAGATTTTCTATTGGGTCATCGGTGCCCACATCGCCGCCGCGCTGTGGCATCACTTCCTGGTCCGCGACAACACTTTGCGGCGGATGCTCTGAGTCGGTTTCGCGAGCCCGGATGGTAACAAGCATGTCCGATGCCGGGCGGTTGGTTCATGTCAGCCCTGAACCCACTAGGTCGCTGGCAGCGGATGGAGGCATGCGTTCAAGGTGCTGCACCGAGCCAGCGGCCGGTCATCGGGTGCCTCGCCCGTCGCTCACTGCCATCGTGCGGAGACGGTGGGGATGCTCAGGTCGCGTCGGAGAAGGAGCTGTCGGTTTCGGAGTCCACCACCAAGGAGCGGTCATTCATCAGCGCTGCGCAGGCCTCGGCAGCCAGTGGACGGCTGAAGTAATAGCCCTGCATGTCCCTGCAGCCGAAGTCCAGCAGCACGTTGGCTTCCTCCAGTGTTTCCACGCCCTCGGCGATCAGCTCATAGCCGAGGGCGTGCGCGATGCCGATGATGGCCTGCACGATCGCCTTGTGTTTGGGGCTGGAGGGCAGGTCACTGACAAAGGCGCGGTCGATCTTGATCGTGTCGAATTCGTAGTGGGCCAGGTAGTTCAGGCTGGAGTAGCCGGTGCCGAAGTCGTCCACTGCCAGACCCACGCCCAATTCCTTGAGCTTGGCCAGCAGGGTGCGGGCCTGATCCTGCTGGGCGAACATCTGGGTTTCGGTGAATTCGATTTCCAGCAGGCTGGCCTGGATGCCGGTTGCCTGCAGCGCCGCACCGATGCTCTGCGGCAGCCGCTCCATGTCGAGCCGTGCCAGGGATACGTTGACTGAAACGGGCACCGGCGACTTGCCTTCATCTACCCAGGCGCGCATTTGTCGACAGGCTTCGAGCATGACCCAGGTGTCGATCTGGGTGATCAGGCCAGTTTCTTCGGCCAGCGCGATGAACTGGTCCGGCATCATGACGGTGCCGTCATCCTGTTGCCAGCGGACCAGCGCCTCGGTACCGATCAAGGTGCCGGCAGGCAATCGGAACTTGGGCTGGTAGACCAGGAACAGCTCGTCGTTCCGGATGCCGCGACGCAGCGCATGCTCGAGCGCAAGCCGCTGTTCCGCACGTTCGCTCATGCTGTGCGTGAAGTAGCTGAAGCCGCTGCGCCCACCCTGCTTGGCATGGTAGAGCGCGGTGTCGGCCTGTTTCATGAGGGTTTTGGCGTCGACCGAGTCCTCGGGGAAGATCGCGATGCCGATGCTGGCGGAAACGCGCAGCTCGCGCTCATCGAAGGTGATGGCCTGCTCGACCGCGGCGATGATCTTTTCAGCGACCCGCGCCGCGTCACGTACATCGCCCAGCCGGTTCAGCAGTACCACGAACTCGTCGCCGCCCTGACGGCTGACCGTGTCGTCCGGCCGGATCACCTGGCGCAGTCGCCGGGCAACCTCTTTCAGTACATGGTCGCCGGCCGGGTGCCCGAGCGAGTCGTTGATGTGTTTGAAGTGATCCAGGTCGATGAACAGCACGGCGCCCTTGTCTTTCGCCCTCAGACGGGTCAGGGCCAGCGATAGCCGGTCGTGCAGCAACACCCGGTTCGGCAGGTCGGTGAGATGATCGTGCTGGGCCAGATGCGACATCTTCAGCGCCATCAGCCGCGCCTCGCTGACGTCATGCAACACCATGATGCCGCCAATGACCTGTCCTTCCCGATTGTGGATGGGGGCGGCCGAGTCCTCGACAGCAGTCTCGCTGCCATCGCTGCGGACCAGCTTGCTGTTCATCTGCAAGGCGACCGCGTGATCTTCCCTGATGGCGATTTCCAGCGGGTTGAGCGAAGCCTCGCCCGACTCCATGTCGACCAGCCGCACCACCTCGGTAAACGAACGCCCCAGGGCCTGTTCCTCAGTCCATCCGGTTATGGCTGCCGAGACCGGGTTCATCATGGTGATGCGCAGTTCCACGTCGCAGGCGATCACGGCATCGCCGATGGAGTCGAGCATCATCTGCGACCTGTCCATGGCCTCGAACAGCAGGGCCTCGGCCTGTTTGCGTGCGGTGATGTCGATGCCCAGCGTGTAGATGCCGCGCACGCTGCCGCCGACGGCATGCGGCACGTAGGTCATGTCGAAGACGCGACCATCGTCAAGGTGAAGTTCCTGCTCGACGTGCTCGCATCGCAGGCAGGCCAGCTGCCGGGGCAGAACCATCGGCGCGTAGCGCTTGCCGGCGATTTCGGCGGAAGATCGGCCGACCAGTTCGGTGGGTGGAATCCCCCACAGTTCGACGTAGCGCTCGTTGGCGAAACGGTAGATCAGCTGATCGTCCAGATAGGCAATCAGCGCCGGTACGTTGTCGGTGATCTCGCGCAGTCGCGACTCCAGCTCCACGCGTTCGCTGATGTCCTGGGCCAGAACAAAGTAGCCCACGATCCTGTCCTCGCGATCCCGCTGCGGTTCCAGATTCACCTCGAGCCGCTGCTGCTGCGGCATGGCGATGGTGAAGCGCTGGGGAGTTCCCTCGAGCACCTGGCGTGCTCGCGGCTCCATCATCCGTGCGAAATCGTCGCCGAAGGCCTCCCGCGGCGTCTTGCCGATGATCTCCTCTGCAGGCTTGCCGTAGAAGGTCTGATACTTGCTGTTGACGAAGCGGTAGCGCTGCTGCGCGTCGAGCTGGCCGATCAGTGCCGGTACGTTGTCGGTGACGATCCTGAGCTGGTCGGACAGCTCGGCAAGCGCATGAGCAAGGTGCTTGCGCTGGGCAATGACGATGCTGATCAGCAGCGGTCCGACCACCGTCATGGCCGAATAGAAGGCTATACCTCTGCCCTGGATCTGATCGAGCCCATGCAGGGGGGCAATCCACCCCAGGCCCTGCGCCATGGCCATGGCGAAGAGGGCAGTGACATTGGCGGTGCAGGCGAGCGTGGTGCCGAACACACCCAGCCGATAGGCCGCAAACAGCAACGGGATCGACAGCACAATGAAGGGGTGCAGGAAAAATACCGTGGTCAGCACTGTGATGCTGATCGACAGCAGCAGGGTGCCCCAGAACACGCGTGCATGCTTCCCGTACGTCAGGGACTGCAGGCCGCGGGCGCTACAGGCCAGCAGCGGTGGCAGCAGGATGATCATGCCCATGGCATCACCCATCCACCACTTGTAGAACGAGTGCGGCCAGTTGGATCCGAGCAGGTTGTGCAGCACCGTCGCACCGGCCACAGCGCCGACCATCGGGGCGACCACGATCAGTGCGGTCAGGGCCTTCAGGAAGAAACGGTCGTCAGGCGGGCCGGCAAGGCGCAGGCCGAGCATGCGTGCGCCGATCATGGCCGTGGCCACTTCGGTCATGTTGGCAACGCCGATGCCCAGCGACGGTACCCATGCCATGTGCAGCAGCATGTTGGCCAGTGCGGAGCCGAGCACGCACAGCGCCATGGCCAGGGGCAGGGACCGCAGTATGCCTCGCAGAAGCAGTGCGACCAGCAACGTATCGGCAAACCACACTTCGGCGACGTGGTGCGCATGGCGCGACCACCAGATCATCGCGAGCGTAAGGGCAATGTACGCGGCCAGGATGCCGGCGAGGCGTGCTGGCGATTGCCAGTCCCGTGCGACAGGGTAGGGAGATTGTTCCATCAACAGCCATCAGTCGGGGCCCTGACCGGAATCTAGCACGGGCACCGTGGGCGAGTGTATGGATCACGATGGAAGCCCGTCCATGCGCCACCTCCGTGGCGTGACATGTCGCCGGTGCGCGCGTCAGCCTCACCCGCCCGGGTGATAGACCCGCTCGGTATGCCCCTTCAGCTGATCGGGCCAGAAGTACACCGTGCGCAGGTTGCCGGTGGTGTAGCGCTCGGCCTCGTCGTTGAAGTGCGGTGCATCCGGATGGCCGCTTTCGCCGCCGGCGGTGATCGCACGTGCACTGACTCTCGGGCCGAACTCGACCACCGCGACGAAGCTGTTGCCGCTGGTGCCGTAGTAGCGCTTCGTGCCCGGCCAGCGGTGCGCGCCGAACGAGGCCAGCGAGCCCCAGCGCGAGGAGACGAACGGCACCGGGATGCTCGGCTTGCTGTCGTCGAACGGCTGCACGATGGCGCCGTTGAGGCGCTGGAAGCGGTTGATCTCGCCCCACGGTATGCCCCAGCTGCCGAAGTCGCGTTGCAATCGAGCGGAGGCCTCGACCAGCGCGTTGAGGCGTGCCTTGGCGCCGGCCTTCTCGGCCATGACATCGTAAATCGACAGGCCTTCGGCGGTGTCGGCCTTGCTGACCTCGTCCCACAGCGTGTCGCCCCAGTAAACGGCCAGCGAGGTCGGCATCGAGGCGATGCCCCAGCGGTAGTTCCAGTGGCGCAGCATCGCGATCTGGCCGGCAAGCTTTGGCCGCAGCGGATCGCTGGCGGGCAGCGCGTCGTAGTCGGCGACGAGGATCGGGATCTGTCGTGCGAACGCGGGCAGGTACGAATCGAAGGCGGCGGTGATCAGCGAGGGCAGGGTGAAGTCCTTCGCGCCGGTGAGCAGTCGGGTG
>JAPHUU010000354.1 GCA_026193555.1 Rhodanobacter sp. | reverse complement strand
GTCCACGCCGCCGCCGTAGCTCAGCGTTTTAGAGCTGGTGCTGCCGCTGCCGGGCTTGGCGCCGTGCAGGGCTTCGAACTGGTTCATCCGGGCCTTGGCTTCGCGGGTGGGAACGGCGCCGTGACGATAGGCGTGCCCATAGGACGGTGCATACGGATTCGGCGCGAACTCGTCATTGTTGCCGGCCAAGGCCGCACCAGCGGTGAGACCGATCAGGGCGGTAGCTGCAACGGCCATCAGGAGAGGGTGCTTCAAATACCTGGACATTAATGATTCCCCATTAGTTTTCAGGACAAACGGATACGCTGCGGCCAAATTGACCGATGCGGACTTTGCCGCAATCAGCACGGCGATTGGTGTTGTTTTCAGACTCGTTCAGCGATCCCGTGAGGCCCGACAGTGACTCCCTTCGCCTCTCCCTCTGGCGTCAAACTGTGCTCACTTCTCCCGGATGCCCCATTGCGGGCGCCCGGACGAGGATCGTTCGCCAGTACCCCACTGGTGAACGCATCGACGTTAAGCCGTTTTGTCGCAGCGGGTCAATAGGAATTTTTCGGAGTCGGGGCGCGCGGCACAGGATCATCCGGTCGGTGCCCGATTATCAAATCCTCGCCCGATTTTTCAGCTTCGAATGACACGGCGGTGACGGTCATGCTGGCGGCGGCGATGGAACCTGCAAGCGGCGAATGCATAAACCAAAAGAAGGCCCGCACGTCGCCGGGCGGGCCTTCTGTTTCTACTGCGCTGTCGAGCCGGCGTGTGCAGGTCTTCAGGCGCGGTGGGATTGCACGCCGCATTCGGCGGCAAGATCGACCTGTGGTCGACGAAAGGCGTGCGTCCTTGCACACCCTTCCCCGGTGGTGTTGCTTACGGTGTGTAGCTACCGGTCAGGCTGACGCCCGAGTAGGTCTGGTAGGCATTCACCATCACGTAGTAGGTGCCGGCCTGCACGTTCGAGATCGTGCAGGTCTCGTTGTCGCCGTACAGGTACGGACGGCAGTCGTAGCTGCTGGTGGTCGGGGCGGAACCGAACTTCACATACAGGTCGGCATCACCGGTGCTGCCGGCGATCGTGAAGCTCAGGTTGGTCGCACCAGACGGCACCACCATCGTGTAGCTCACGCTGTTACCCGTGGTGGCGGCCAGGCCGGTTGCGGCCACGCCGTTTTGCAGCACGTTGCCACCACCACCGCCGCCGGTGGACCAGGTGGCCTTGATGCTGACGCCGGAGAACGCGGCGTAGCCGTTCAACATGACGTAGTAGGTGCCTGCCTGCGGCGAGGCCACGGTGCAGCTCTCGTTGTTGCCGGTGATGTACGGACGGCAGTCATAGCTGGACAGCGTCGGTGCGGAACCGAACTTGGTGTAGAGATCCGCATCGCCGGTACCGCCGGAGATGGCGATCACCAGGTTGCTGGCACCGGTCGGAATCACCACGGTGTAAGCCAGCTGGGCACCGGTCGCAGCTGCCTGGCCGGTCAGGGCCACGCCATTCTGCAGCACGTTGCCGCCGCCGCCACTGCTGGCGACCGTCACCGACTGCGTCTTGGTGTTGGTCGCACCGCCGTTGTCGGTCACCGTCAGCGAGACGCTGTAGGTGCCGCCGGCAGCATAGGTGTGGCTGGGGTTGGTCGCGGTCGAGGTGCTGCTGTCGCCGAAGTTCCACGAGCGCGACGCGATGGTGCCGTCACTGTCGGTGGAGCTGTCGGTGAAGTTCACCGTGAGGCCGCTGATGGTGTCGCTGAAGTTCGCTACCGGCGGGTTGTTGGTGGTGCCGCCCGTCACGATCGGGTGCGAAAGATCGCACTCGTTGGTGTCGTTGGACCAGGTGCTCTGCATCGGGAAGGTGCCGCTGCCCATCGTCACGTTCGCCGTGGCGCCCTGGCCGGAGCTGATCCAGGCGCACTCGTCACCGTTTTCCTGGCCGTTGCTGGCCGAGCCGCTGACGTGATTGGTCCAGCCACCGGCGGGGTTCTGGTCGGTCACGGTTTCGGCGTACTCGTGGCCCTCGACGATGGAGAAACCATCGAGCTTGCCCTGTGCCGTGTTGCCGTTGACCGAGCCCATGCCGCAGCTGGTACCCATGTCGTACACATACGGCATGTTGGTGAAGGCGACATCGCCTACCGTCGAGGTCACGCCATAGCCATCACCCTGCCAGTCATGCCATGCGCAGAACTGGCCGGTCGAGGTGTTGAAACCATCCGGGTGGGTGCCGGTCGGCGACAGGATCACGTACTGCACATAGCGGTTGGACGCCGCCGTGGTGTTGCCGAAGTGAGCTGCCGCCTTGAGCGCTTCCTGCGCCAGCTGAGTGCCGGTGGCATTCGACGGTGAGGCCACCGAATTGTCGTACCAGATGCCGGCATAGGCGCCGCCGGTCGGGTAGCCGATGTGCGGAGCATTCGACGGGCACGAGGTAGCACCGTTGCTCACCAGCGAACCGTCGCAATACTGCGTCATCACACCCGACCACAGCTCGCTGCCGGTACCCAGATTCTTGAACAGCTTCTGCATGTAGGGAACGGCGCCGACCGGATCGCTGGACATGGTCATGTTGCCGCTGCCGTCGGTGCCGGCGGTGCCCCACTGGCTGCCGTAGACCACGATGTAGACCTTCGGGGTACCGCTGGTGACGCCGATGCCGTCCACGCCGCCGCCGTAGCTGAGGGTTTTTGCGCCGGTGGCCGCGGCGGTCGAGGCCGCATGCAGCGACTGGTACTGCTTCATCCGGCTGTGAGCTTCCCGGGTGGGAACCGCGCCGTGACGATAGGCGTGTCCGTAGGCCGGTGCATACGGATTGCCCGTTTGCTGGGTGGATCCGTTGCCATTGCCGTTGCCATTATTGGCAATGGCAGTGCCAGCGGTCAGGCAGAGCAGGGCCGAAGCCGCGCATGCCGTAACTAGACTGCGTTTCAATAAACGAGACATATGACTCCCCATAAAAATTCAGGACAAACGACCCCGCTGCGGTCGCGCGGACCCCATGCAGGAAAATGCCGCGATTAACGCGACGAAATGGTATTTCCTTCCAGACTCGCCCAACGACCCCGTGAATATCCGCGGCTACTCCCCCTTGCCCCTCCCTCTGGAGTAAATCTGCGGTCGCGTTTCAAAGGAGACCTCAGCTGCAGGTTCCCTTCGGGGATCGTTCGTTGATCTCCCTGATCACGAACATGTCGAAGTTAGGCGGATCGTCCGCAGGCGGTCAATAGGACATTTTCGTAATACGAGTCTCTGTGTCACAAAATCCTGCGAACCCATTTTCTTGCCACGTGGTCGAATATTCCCGGACGTGCGACATGCGAATGGCATGCCCGATTTCCCGGGGGCGGCAGCGATAACGCTCTCACCGCAGGCGCGTGACCGTCGGCAATCCCGCAGGCCGGGGTGTCGATGCGCTTCGCTGTCAGCACCGTGCGACCATGGGCGAATGACCAGCAACAGCAAACCCCGACTGACGATCATTGGCGGTGGCCCGGCGGGCCTGATGGCGGCGGAGGTGGCCTGTGCTGCGGGAGCGGCGGTTGAGCTCCATGACGCGATGGGCTCGGTCGGCCGGAAGTTTCTGCTGGCCGGCAAGGGTGGCCTCAACCTGACCCATGCCGAACCGTTGCAGCGTTTCGTCGAGCGTTATGGTTCCCGTCGCGACGAGCTCGCGCGCTGGCTGGACGTGTTCGACGCGGACGCGCTGCGTGCGTGGGCGCGGAACCTGGGTGTGGAAACCTTCGTCGGCAGTTCCGGCCGTGTGTTCCCGGCGGACATGAAGGCGGCGCCACTGCTGCGCCGCTGGGTGCATCGCTTGCGCGAAGCCGGCGTGGTATTTCACATGCACCATCGCTGGCTCGGCTGGCAGGACGATGGTGCCGTGCGCTTCGCCACGCCCGGAGGCGAGCTGTCGGTGCGCACCGATGCCGTGCTGCTCGCGCTCGGTGGCGCCAGCTGGCCGCAGCTTGGCTCCGACGGCGCATGGGTCGCACCGCTGCTTGAAGCGGGCATCGACGTGGCGCCGTTGCAGCCGGCCAATTGCGGCTTCGAACTGACATGGAGCGAGCATCTGCGCAGTCGATTCGCGGGTGCCGCATTGAAGCCGGTGGTGGCGCACTGGACCGATCGCCAAGGCCATGTGCAGTCCCGCCAGGGTGAATTCGTGCTCACCGAATACGGCATCGAAGGCAGCCTGATCTATGCGATCGGCGCCGACCTGAGGCAGCAGATCGCGACCCATGGAACTGCGACGCTCGCTCTCGATCTGGTACCCGGCTACAGCGAGACGGTACTCGCGCAGCGGCTCGCCGTGCCCCGCGGCAAACACAGTATGGGCGATTGGCTGCGTCGCCGGGCCGG
>JAPHUU010000344.1 GCA_026193555.1 Rhodanobacter sp. | reverse complement strand
GTTGCCGTTGCCAGACGTCGCAATTCGCGGACGTCGACGGCGGACGGGCGTGACGGCGAGCGATCAAACAGCAGGTTTTCCGCGGCATGGACCGTTTCACTGGCCCGGTCGATGCCCAGGGCGCTCTGCTGAAGTTGAATCTCGCACTGCGCCTGGATACGCCGTGCCAGGTCGAGGGAGTTGCCCGAATCTCTGCCATCCGAAGCCACCTGTCGATGTGGCACGGCCATGCGACTGCCAAACAACAGCATCGAGCTGACTGCAAACGCGACGAGTGCTTCGGATTGGAGTGTCGCAGGATCGTAGAGCTGCGGCATGGTCACGGCGACCGCGATGCTTGCACCGGCCCCACCCAGGGCCGCGCCATGCCAGCCGCGGCGCAGCGCGAACCAGAGCACCGGCGCGAACATCGACATCTGCACCATGCCTCGCATGCTTTCGCTGGACGTCTCCCGGGCCAGCCATGTCAGCAGGACCAACGCCGGCAGCACGCATGTGGCGGCTTCGATCGCCAGCGGGCTGCGCACGGCACGCCCAAGCGAGGAGCGCCACGATTCGAATTGCTTCGCCTTGCCCTCCCGGATGAGCAGCACCAGCGGCACGATCGTCAGCACGCCCAGGTAGTTGCCGATGACCCATCGCGCCGCGACAGCCGGGTAATTGATCGGCCCAAAATCCACCGGAATGCGTGCGGTCGACAGGATAACGAGATTGCCGATGGTCCAAATGAGCGACACCGCCAGCGTGCAGGCCAGCACCACGCGCAGGTGCACGGGCCCGTGAGCCGGAATCATGTGCAGCCGATCGCGACAGTACTTGACCACCGGCATCACCAGCGCCAGCGGCGGCACCAGCATCACGGCGGCCCAGAGCCAGCCGAAGGTCTGCGCACACGAAACACTGTCATAGGTCATCGGACCCAGTTCGCCGACCAGCAGCGCAGGCCAATAGCGATAAGGCACCAGCATCAGCACCGACAGGCGGTAACCGGCGAACAGCAACCAATGCGACCAGGACACGTGCCGCACCAGCAAATAGCCCAGCGCATAGCCGAGGGCGATCGCGGCATGCCGCAGCCATACGTTCCTTCGCGATCCTTGACTCATCCGGCGACCCCTAGACGATCGGACATCCTTCGGCAACCTCTGGAGGCTCACTTGCCCTCATATGATCGTGCCTATGACAGCCGATGAAAACTGCGACGTCATACACGGAATGGGGGCTCAGAGGCAACTTTGGTTTCTCATACTCCTACACCATGGTCTCGCCCGCAATGCCCGCACCTGAGATCGACGCATCACCCGAGACCAAGGTAATGCAACCTCACAACCTCATGGGGCCAGAGCACATGGGGGAGAACCTCATGGGGTCTATCTTCGGATTATGCAGCTGACGAGGCTGTAGTCGAAGGGTAGCCCGAAATGCCCGCCGATCTCTTTCAAGATACAGCGCGCCGGCGAATTCGACGCGGAGCGGGCGGGACATGGCCGATGGCAAATGCGGCAAATGCGGCGAAATGGTGACCTCGAGGTTTCGCGTGACCCCGAGGTTTCGCGCACGAACGCTGGTCAGTGGTCGGCGAGCATCGCTGGTCAATTTCGGCCGAGCGCCAACAGACTGCGCTTCTGACGCATCAAAGCGCGCTTCAAATAACGCCGAGCACCAGCAGAACGATCACGACAATGAGAACGAGGCCGAGGCCACCTATCGGGCGATAACCCCAAGAACGGCTGTAGCCCCACGTCGGGAGCGCGCCGATCAATAGCAGGATGAGGACGATGATCAACAGCAATGAAAGAGACATGATGGTGCCCCTGTCGTCAGGTGCGATGAGCCCTAGGCAAGGTTCGCAATGGACATCTCATCGCGCAGAATTTCAAACCTACGCGCGACCCGCGTACGGTAACGAATCATCGGTGCATGGACTGTCAATGCAAACATCCCTGGTCTGATCACGGCCTGCTCACAGAGAAATGACCTGACCTGCGTAATCAACCGTGCTGCGAAGTCATACCATGGCCTGCTGCCGGTTTCACAGACACTGCGTTTAGGTGTGAGGACTGCCCGCGGGATCGTAAGCACTTCCCGCCTATGAACATGGTGATACCGAGCAAGATGTCCTATCTGCC
The DNA here is from genome assembly GCA_026193555.1 of Rhodanobacter sp. Lineage (GTDB taxonomy): Bacteria > Pseudomonadota > Gammaproteobacteria > Xanthomonadales > Rhodanobacteraceae > Rhodanobacter. The sequence continues at coordinate 266 of JAPHUU010000344.1, read as the reverse complement.
CGTGTCACTTTGCATGCACCTCAGATGCCATGAGCTTCCGATTTGAGTAGTGGCAATCGCCACAAGTGACTGACATCTAATGATATTAAAGACCTGAGGCCGGCTTTGAAAATCCCCTGCCGGCGGTTCGATTCCATCCCCGGCTACCATGTACATCAACGGCTTGCAGCAATGCAGGCCGTTGTCGTTTCTGCGTGCCGGGCCGCTAGTGAGGGTGTCGCTGCTGACGATGGAGAACTCGCGTGCAGCATCGCCTCGCAACCAGC
>JAPHUU010000211.1 GCA_026193555.1 Rhodanobacter sp. | reverse complement strand
TTCGTGAAGAACGGCGGCCTGTTCATTCCGACCGGCAAGCGCTACAGCTTGGGCGACGAGCTCTTCCTGCTGCTCTGGCTGATGGAGGAGACCGAGAAAATCCCCGCGGTCGGCAAGGTGGTCTGGATCAGCCCGCCGGGTGCGCAGGGCAACCGCACCGCAGGTATCGGCATTCATTTCAACGAGTCCGGCGATGCCGAGGCCGCCCGCAGCCGGATCGAGAACATCCTGGCCGGAACGCTGACTTCGGATCGGGCGACCCACACGATGTGATGGACCGACTTCGCGCCTGCGACAACATGTGCTGCTCGCGCGAGCATGTTGTTGGTCGTAAAGGCTTGTCGTTATACCCATGCGCGCTGATACAATAGACGGATTCGCGAACCCATCTCGCGAAACGTCGGACGCTGGCGGTTCCACGACCTGCAAGCGTGGCTGATCGGCCCCTGGCCGAATCTGTCTGCCGAACCGAAGTCGTCGGACCGTCTCCCCCACGGTCACTGATGCGCCAGATGGCGCGGAGGTAGGTTGCATCGTGCTTGCCGAATATTGGCCTGTCCTGTTGTTCATCGGCGTCGCCACAGGCCTCGGTCTGGTGCTGCTGATCGTCGGCCTGCTGGCCGGCCCGAGCCGTCCCGAAGCGGAAAAACTGACTCCCTACGAGTGCGGTTTCGAGGCATTCGAGGATGCCCGGATGCGCTTTGATGTGCGCTACTACCTGCTCGCCATCCTGTTCATCATCTTCGATCTTGAAATTGCCTTCCTGTTTCCATGGGCAGTGGTGTTCCAGCAGATCGGGTTGATCGCATTGATCGAGATGGGGCTGTTCCTGCTGCTGCTGGTGATCGGCTTTGCCTACGTGTGGAAGAAGGGAGCGCTGGAATGGGAGTGATCGATTCCGTCAGCCGGGTGATGCACAACCCGCAGCCGCTGAATTTTGTCGATGACATTCTTCGCCCGGCTGGCGACAACCCGGTTGTCCAGCATGGGTTTGCCACGACGAGTGTGGATGCGTTGATGAACTGGGCGCGCACCGGCTCGATGTGGCCAGTGACGTTCGGCCTCGCCTGTTGCGCGGTGGAGATGATGCATGCCGGCGCGTCGCGGATGGATCTGGATCGCTATGGGGTGATCTTTCGGGGCAGCCCGCGCCAATCCGACGTGATGATCGTGGCCGGCACCCTGGTCAACAAGATGGCGCCGGCACTGCGCAAGGTCTACGACCAGATGCCCGAGCCGAAGTGGGTGATCTCGATGGGCAGCTGCGCCAATGGCGGCGGCTACTACCACTATTCCTATTCCGTGGTGCGCGGTTGCGATCGCATCGTGCCGGTGGACATCTACGTGCCGGGCTGCCCGCCCACGGCTGAGGCGTTGATCCACGGCATTCTGCAATTGCAGAAGAAAATTCGCCGTACCAGCACCATCGCGCGTTCGTGAGGCACTGATATGTCCGATACATCTGCGGCCTCGTTGGCCGAGCAGCTCGTTGCGCGATTCGGTGACACGCTGAACGTCAGTTCGGTTCGGCAGGAGGTCACCGCCGAAGTAGCTGCCGGCGACCTGATTGCGGTGGCCACGGCCTTGCGCGACGAGCCGGCATTCCGCTTCTGCGAACTGATCGACCTGTGCGGTATCGACTATCTTGGCTATGGCCAGACCGAGTGGGACACCGAGACCGTTTCCGGAACCGGTTTTTCCCGCGGCGTCGAGGGTCAGGCACAAGGGCGTTTCACCTGGGCCGAGCGCCCGCGCGGCGTCAATCAGCCGCGCCGTTTTGCGGCAGTGATCCACCTGCTTTCGATCGAGCACAACCGTCGCCTGCGTCTGCGCGTGTTCTGCGAGGACGACAGCCTGCCGATGGTGCCGTCGCTGACCCTGGTGTGGCCGGGAGTGAACTGGTTTGAGCGCGAGGCGTTTGACCTGTACGGGATCATCTTCGATGGCCACCCTGACCTGCGCCGCATCCTTACCGACTACGGGTTCGTCGGACATCCGTTCCGCAAGGATTTTCCGCTGATCGGCAACGTCGAAGTTCGCTACGACCCCGAGCAGAAACGCGTGATCTATGAGCCGGTGTCGATCGAGCCGCGCGTGCTTGTGCCGCGAACCATCCGCAACGACGCCGACCTGATGCAGGCCAAGGCCGAAGCCGCTGACCACTGGCGGGAGAATTGAGCATGCAGGAAATCCGCAACTACACGATGAACTTTGGCCCGCAGCATCCGGCCGCACATGGCGTGCTGCGCCTGTTGCTGGAGATGGATGGCGAAACGGTCGTACGCGCCGATCCGCATGTGGGCCTGCTGCATCGTGGCACCGAGAAACTGTGCGAATCCAAGCCGTTCAATCAGTCCATTGGCTACATGGATCGCCTCGACTACGTGTCGATGATGTGTAATGAGCACGCCTACGTGAAGGCGATCGAAACCCTGCTCGGGATCGAGGCGCCGGAGCGCGCGCAGTACATCCGCACCATGTTCGACGAGATTACGCGCATTCTGAACCACCTGATGTGGATCGGTTCGAGTGCGCTCGACCTCGGCGCGATGGCGGTATTCCTGTACGCGTTCCGCGAGCGCGAAGAATTGATGGATCTGTACGAGGCGGTCTCGGGCGCGCGCATGCACGCCACGTATTACCGCCCCGGGGGCGTTTACCGCGACCTGCCGGCGCAGATGCCGCAGCACCGCGAATCCCCCTGGCACAAGGGCAAGGATCTGAAGCGCCTGAACAGCTGGCGCGAAGGTTCGATGCTGGACTTCATCGATGCATTCACTGCCGACTTCCCCACGAAAGTGGATGAATACGAGACGCTGCTGACCAATAACCGGATATGGAAGCAGCGCACCGTGGGCATCGGCGTGGTTTCGCCGGAACTGGCGAAGGCCTGGAGCATGACCGGCCCGATGTTGCGCGGCTCGGGTGTCGAGTGGGACCTGCGCAAGAAGCAGCCGTATGCGAAGTACGCCGATGTCGACTTCGACATCCCGGTCGGGGTCAACGGCGACTGCTATGACCGTTATCTGGTTCGCGTCGAGGAAATGCGTCAGTCGAACCGGATCATCGGCCAGTGTGCGAAATGGCTGCGTGCGAATCCCGGTCCGGTGATGGTGCAGAACTTCAAGGTGGCACCGCCGTCGCGGGTCGAGATGAAGGAGAACATGGAAGCGATGATTCATCACTTCAAGTTGTTCACCGAAGGCTATTGCGTGCCGGCCGGCGAAACCTATGCCGCGGTCGAGGCGCCGAAGGGCGAGTTCGGCTGCTATCTGGTTTCCGACGGCGCCAACAAGCCGTTCCGCGCTCATCTGCGCGCCCCGGGCTTTGCCCACCTGTCATCCATGGACTCCATCGTGCGCGGCCACATGCTCGCCGACGTGGTGGCCATGATTGGTTCCTATGACCTCGTGTTCGGCGAAGTGGATCGCTGAGCGGGCACGACGGAGAGACGCATGAAAGCCACCGGACATTTCGAGCAGGTCAGAGACATCGACCCGCTTGCCGTACTCACTGAACACACTCGCCATCACATCGACGCGTGGGTTGCCAAGTTTCCGCCCGACCGCAAGCGTTCGGCGCTGATCCAGGCGCTGTTCGCCGCCCAGGAGCAGAACAAGGGCTTCCTCACCGACGAGCTGATCACCGCCGTGGCCAGGTATCTCGACCTGCCCGCCGTGTGGGCCTACGAGGTGGCCAGTTTCTACTCGATGCTGGAGACCAAGCCGGTGGGTCGCAACAACGTGGCGATCTGCACCAACATCTCGTGCTGGCTCAACGGTGCCGAAGGTCTGGTGCACCATTGCGAGAAAAAGCTGGGCATCAAGCTCGGCGAAAGCACGCCGGATGGTCGCGTATACCTGAAGCGTGAGGAAGAATGCATCGCTGCCTGCGTGTACGCGCCGGCGATGACCGTCAATGGGCATTACCACGAGCGTCTCACGACCGAAAAGGTCGACGAGATCCTTGA
>JAPHUU010000405.1 GCA_026193555.1 Rhodanobacter sp. | reverse complement strand
GGCTGGCGGCCAGCAGGCAGGCCGACATCGCCGCCATGCCCGAACCGAAGGCGACGGCATCGGTGCTGCCTTCCAACTGCGCCATGGCGTTCTCGAAGCGCGCCACGGTGGGATTGTGCAGCCGCGCATAGATCGGATTGGCCGCGCTGGCCGCGCCGCCGACCAGCGCGTCGAAACTGGCCGTACCCTGCTCCAGATCGCGCACCGGATACGTGGTGGACAGATCCAGCGGCGGTGCATGCACGCCAAGCTCGCAGAAATCTTCACGTCCAGCATGGACACCGAGCGTATCGAAATGCGGCATGACTCCAACTCCATTCTGTATAATTTGCAAATACTAGAATAAACAGCCATACCTAAAACTCATCACCGAATTTTATTTCGATAAGAGCGATATCCATGCGCCTTGACCGAATTGACTTCAGCATTTTGCGCGAGCTTCGAAAGAACGCGCGGCTGCCCAACAAGACCCTGGCCGAACGGATCGGCGTCGCGCCGTCGACCGCGTTGGAACGGGTACGTCGACTGCGCGAAAGTGGGGCGATCACCGGCTACCACGCGGAAATCGCACCGGTGGCGGTGGGCATCGGCCTGCAGGCAATGATCAGCGTGCGGCTGGCACAGCATTCGCGCGAGGATCTGGATGCGTTCCACGCCTATTTGCTGACTCTGCGCGAAGTGCTGGCGTTCTATCACGTCGCCGGTGCCAATGATTACCTGCTGCACGTGGCGGTGGCCGACAGCGACCATCTGCGGGATTTCGCACTGGATGCCTTCACCACCCGGCCGGAGGTCGCGCATATCGAGACCAGCCTGATCTTCACCTTCCGGCGCAACCCCGACCTGCCAATCTATCGCACCGAAGACGAGGCCTGATCCAGGCCGACGCGGTCGACCGTCATCCTGGAACGCGCCGGAGATATCCGGCTGTTGCGACCACGTTAGCGGACACTGGATTCTTTCACAGCCTCTCAGGCTACCTTGTCGCGCAGGGCTTGCTGCGTCAGGAAAGCCGGCTGCTGCAGTGGCGGCAATACCGGCTCGGCGGCAACGCGAGCGGGCAACCTGCCGCGGCTGACCAGCCGATCGATGCTGCGGCATATCTCGGCGCGGCCGAACGGCTTGCTGACGAAATCGTCGGCGCCGAAGCGCTGCACGTAGAACTGCTCGGTCGCCTGCGGATTGCCGCTGATCATCACGATGGGAATGTGCGCGGTCTGCGGATCGTGCCGCAACGCGCGCAGCACCGAGAAACCGTTCATGCCGGGCAGCACGATATCCAGGAAGATCAGCGCCGGTTGCTCGCGGCGTGCCATCTCGATGGCGCTTTCGCCATCGCCGGCCACGCTGACCGCATAGCCGTCCTGATCCAGGATCCGGCCCAGGATCGCGCAGATGGTGGGCGAGTCGTCCACCACCAGCATCCGCGCCTCCGGTGCCGCCTTGAGATCGATCTGCTGGCGATTCTCCCCTTCATGGTTCTTCAGCAGCCGTTTGAAAAACCCCAGGCCCGACTTCAGCGCTACCGTATCCATGTGCTTCCCCACTTCATGAAGCGTGGCGCAGGCTGCGCCACCTTCGTTGACATGGGTCGATCGTCACGCAGATCACGCCGGCAGAATGGGATGCACTGCTCAACATGAGCATTGAATCGCAAGTCGTTGATCACGCGACCTTCAGCGCGAGTCCTTCAGCCGGCGCAGATCACGCCGCGCGTGCTTGTCCGGGCGTCCGGGCGGATGGCTGAAACCGGCGCCGGTCAATCGCCGCTGCTCCCGGTGTGCTTCGCGGGCCTGGCGACTGGCTTCGGTTTCGCGATACAGCTGCTGCGCCTCGCTGGCCGGACCGCGCCGATCGGACACGGCCAGCAGCTCGATCTCCAAGCGCTCCTCGCCACGGCTCAGCTTCAGTCGGTCGCCAGCACACAGCAACTTCGCGGGCTTGCAGCCGACATCGTTGACATCCACCTTGCCACCTTCGATCGCCTGCTTGGCCAGCGCGCGGGTCTTGAACAGACGTGCGGCCCACAGCCAAACGTCGGCACGGACTTCCGTCATCGGCGAAGCGGGTGGCTTGCTCATGGCGATCTTGTCGGGCGGAGCGGCCGTCCACCGCCGCACGACGCGCGGCAGCCTTGCCGGGCCCGGCCTTTCAGCTCAGGAAGCCTCGTCCGGCGGCAGCACAAGATCATGCGGATCCGGCATCGCGATATCCGGAATCGCCTCGTGCGCAACGGGATCGTGGACGGTCTCATGCGGGAGGTTCTCGGCCACGGTCCGCGAGCGCACCACCAGCCGGCCGGTATCGCTCAGATGCTGGATCCGCGCAAACACCTCGGCCCGGCCGAACGGCTTCTTCATGAACTCATCGGCACCGAAACGCTGCACGTAGAACTGCTCGGTCGCCTGCAGGTTGCCGCTGATCATCACGATCGGAATGTCGCGGGTCTGCGGATCCTGGCGCAGCGCACGCAGCACCGCGAATCCGTTCATGCCCGGCATCACGATGTCCAGGAAGATCAAATCGGGGGATTCGCTGCGGGCCAGTTCGATCGCGGTCTCGCCGTCCCCTGCCTTGAGCACCACGTGACTGTCCTGAGACAACATCTTGCCGAGCACGGCGCGGATCGTGGGCGAGTCGTCAACCACCAGCACCCGGGCCTCCCTGGGGAGGCCGCTGCGAGCTGTCGCTCGGCGATCCATGCCCCCCGCGTTGCCGAG
>JAPHUU010000259.1 GCA_026193555.1 Rhodanobacter sp. | reverse complement strand
GCATAGATCAGTGGCAGCGTCGGCTTGCCTTCGGCCAGGTCGTCGCCGATGTTCTTGCCCAGCGTGCCCGCATCGCTGACGTAGTCCAGCAGGTCGTCGGCGATCTGGAACGCATAGCCAAGCTGCATGCCGTATTCGCGCAGTGCCGCCACCTGCGGATCGGGCAGGCCGCCGAGGATGCCGCCCAGTTCGGTGGCGGCGGCGAACAGCACCGCGGTCTTGCGCTCGATCACCGCCAGGTAGGCGGTTTCGTCGACGTCGGCGTTGCCGATGTTGAGCAGTTGCAGTACTTCGCCCTCGGCGATCGTGTTGGTGGTGTCGGCGAGGATGCGCATGATGCGCATGTCGTCCAGTTCCACCATCAGCTGGAATGAGCGCGAATAGAGGAAATCGCCGACCAGCACGCTGGCCGCATTGCCCCACAGCGCATTGGCGGTCTTGCGGCCGCGGCGCAGGTCGGATTCGTCGACCACGTCGTCGTGCAGCAGGGTGGAGGTGTGGATGAACTCGATGATCGCGGCCAGCTTGGTGTGGTCTTCGCCGCGGTAGCCGGCGGCGCCAGCGGCCAGCACATGCAGCATCGGGCGCAGCCGCTTGCCGCCACTGGCGATGATGTGGTCGGCGATCTGGTTGATCAGCACCACGTCGGAGGCCAGTCGCTGGCGAATCAGGGCATCGACGCGCTGCATGTCGGCGGCAGCGAGATCACGCACCTGGGCGAAGTCGGCGGATCGGCTGGCGTCGGCTGGCATTGTGTTCATGGGTACTTCAAGGCGGCGTAGCGACGAATTATAGGGGCACGCAGTAATTTGCGCCGCGACATGACGCCGCAAACGCCAAGGCGCGCGCACCCTATAATCGACGGCTTCCGTGGTCATCAAGGTGGTCGGCAGTCGTGAGCAAACTCAGCAAGAGCGAATTGAACACGGCCTTTGCGCTGTCCAGCGTGGTTGGCCTGCGCATGTTCGGCCTGTTCCTGATCATGCCGGTGTTTACCGCCTACGCGATCCATCTGCCGGGTGCGACTCCGCTGCTGATCGGGCTGGCCATTGGCATCTACGGTTTCGCCCAGGCCTTGCTGCAGGTGCCGGTGGGGCTGCTGTCCGACCGGATCGGGCGGCATCTGACGATCACGCTCGGATTGCTGGTATTCGTCATCGGCAGCGTGGTGGCGGCGTGGGCGCATGGTATCAACGGGATCATCGTCGGCCGCGTGTTGCAGGGCATGGGCGCCGTGTCGGGGGCCAGCCAGGCGCTGGCGGCCGATCATTCGCGCGATGACAACCGCAGCAAGGTGATGGGCATCATCGGGGTCAGCATCGGCTTTGCTTTCATCCTGGCGATCATCCTGAGTGCACCGCTGGCGGAGATCGACGGTCTGTCCGGCCTGTTCGGGCTGACCGCGATACTGGCGCTGGTCGCGATCGGCCTGCTGTGGTCGCTGGTGCCGAAGCCGGAACGGCGAGGTGCGCCGGCTTCGGCGCGACCGGGGGCGGTGCTGCACATGCTGGTGCGGCCGCAATTGATGGTGCTGAATGTGTCGATTTTCATGATGCATGTCATGCTGACCGCCGCATTCGTGGCCTTGCCGCTGATGCTGATGCACAACACCGGGATCGCGCTGGACCACCAGTGGGAGTTGTATTTGCCGGTGATGCTGATTTCCGCCGTGGTCATGGGCGGGGTGCTGCGGCGGGTGACTTCGGTGGCTGGCAGCATGCGCCTCGTGCTGATCTGTGCGCTGGGACTGGGTCTGGCACTGTGCGGCTTCAGTGCCGCCGGGGACGGCCATCTGCTGCTGTGGCTGGCCGCGATCGTGTTCTTCAGTTCGTTCAACCTGCTGGAGGCCAGCCTGCCCAGCCTGGTTTCGCGGCTGGCGCCGACGCACATGCGCGGTGCGGCACTGGGTGCCTATGCCACCAGCCAGTTTCTGGGTGCCGGGGTGGGTGGCGTGCTTGGCGGTGTGATGCTGCAGCACCTCGGTGTATCCGCGGTCTTCGCCGCTGCCGCGACGCTGATTTTCCTGTGGCTTCCACTGCTGCTGTGGGGGCGTTCCCGGGTGATCGCCGCCGACGCGGCAGTCGTCGTCTGACCGCGGTGTCGGGACAAGATTTGCCTGGCTGAAAACAAGCCATCGGCGCAAGGGTGGCCAGCGGCAGCGGGGGGGGGGATAACCGCTGGCGTGTACTCATCAAGAGGGGGGCCTGCGTGGTTCGCCGGACAGGCACCGGCAGCGGCCGCGACCGACTCAGCCGGCGCGCGCGATGCATGGCGGTCGATGCCTACAGCCCTTCCGGTCCCAAACGCTCTGGACTCGCCCCGTGGCAAGGTTATGATAGCCAGCCTGATTCACCACTCCGGCCGCAACTACTCCTGACTTGCGGTCGGCCCAACGAGGACATCCCATGGCACGTGGCATCAACAAGGTCATCCTGGTCGGCAATCTCGGCGCGGATCCGGAAATGCGCCATACCGGCGGCGGCACGGCAGTCACCACGCTGAACCTCGCCACGTCGGAGAGCTGGACCGACAAGCAGAGCGGCGAAAAGGTCGAGAAGACCGAATGGCACCGCGTGAAGCTGTTCGGGCGGCTGGCCGAGATCGCCGGCGATTACCTGAAGAAGGGCCGGCAGGTCTACATCGAAGGTTCGCTGCGTACCGACAAGTACACCGGCAAGGACGGCATCGAGCGTTATTCGACCGACATCATCGCCAGCGAGATGCAGATGCTCGGCGGCAACGAAGGTGGTGGTGGCCAGCGCGAGCGCCCGCAGAGTGCCAGCGGTGGCCAGCGCCAAGGCGGCGCAGGTGCTTCGCGTGGCGGCAGCGATCGCGACGACCAGCAGCGTCAGGCACCATCGCCTGCCGACAACGGCTTCGCGGACGACGAGATTCCCTTCTAGCGAACACTAGTCTCAAGGTATTGATCAAGTGAAAGGCGGCAGTCGTGGACTGCCGCCTTTTTCGTGCATGGGCCCCACGCGCGGGGCACCATGTACGCGGCCATTCGCATCGCGAGCACCATCGGCACATCCCGGTACACGGGTCAAAACAGCTGCAGCAACTCGTGGCAGGCGCCCATGGTGTGGTAATCGGTCTTGCCGGCCGGGCTCTTCTCGTCGTTGAGCTTGCGGTTGTCGACGGTGAGGATGCGGTACCAGGCGCCGTAGCGGTGATCGACGAAGTGCTCCCAGGCATAGGCCCACAATTTCCCGTACCACTCGTCGTAGACAGCCAGGCCGGTGCGCGCGTGCAGCAGCGCGGCGGCGACCAGCGACTCGGCCTGCACCCAGAAATACTTGTCGTCGTCGCAGACGCCACCATCGGGCGCGAAGCCGTAGCAGATGCCGCCGTGCCGGTCGTCCCAGGCGCGCGCCAGTGCGATGTCGAACAGCTGCATCGCGGTCGGCAGCAGCCAGTCTTCCTCGCGCCCGCGTTCCAGCAGCAGCGGCTCCAGGATCAGCAGCAGCTTGGCCCATTCGGTCTGGTGGCCGGGCTGGAAACCCCACGGCCGGAACAGGTGTTTCGGATCGTCGCGGTGGTAGTCCCAGTCGATGTTCCAGTGACGGTCGTAGTGTTCCCACACCAGCCCGTCGGCCTGGGCCGCCTGGCGACGGGTGATGTGGTCGGCAAGGATCAGTGCGCGGTCGAGATAGCGCGGCTCGTCGCTGGCCTCGTAGGCGGCCAGCATCGCCTCGCACATGTGCATGTTCGCGTTCTGGCCGCGGTAGTCGCTGAACTGCCAGTCGGCATCGGCCTCGTCGCGGTACAGCCCGGCACCGGCGTCCCAGTAGCGCTGCTCCAGCAACTGCCAGGTCTCCTCCATCCAGGCGGCGGCCTCGGCGATACCGGCCTTGCGTGCGGAGGCATAGGCGAGCAGCACGAACGCCACGCCGTAGGCGTGGTTGGTGCGATCGTCGGGCAGGCCATCGTGGATCGTCCAGGCGTAGCCGCCGCCCTGTGGATCGCGATGCACCTCGCGCAGGTAGCGCAGGCCATGCCGCGCCGCTTCGAGATAGGCGCCGCTGGATGCCGGGTCGTCGCCGAACTCGATCGCCGCCATCGCGTAGTTGAAGACGAAGCGCGTGCTGCTGACCAGATGGCGATGGCGGCGATCGTAGATCGTGCCGTCGTCCCTGAAGTAGTGGAAGAAGCCGCCTGCCGGATCGATCGCCCGCGGGTGATAGAACGCCATCGTCCGTGCGATGTGCTCGCGCAGGAACGCGACGGAGCGGAAGTCGGGTGTCGGCGGTATCGCGCTCATGCCTGCTGTTCCATGAAGGCCAGTACCTCGTCACCGCTGGGCATCGCGGCGAATGAACCCTGTCGGGTGACGGTGAGCGCACCGCAGGCTGCGGCGAAACGCAGCATGGCGTGCAGGCGCGGCAGTTTGTTCACCAGCCGGTCGATGCGGTCGGGGTCGGCATCGAGTTCGGCCAGACAGCACAGCAGACCGCCGACGAAAGCGTCGCCAGCGGCGGTGGTGTCGACCGCCGCGACCGGATAGCAGGGCAGCTCGCCTTCGGCATCGGGATGGAACCAGCGCAGCACCCCCGCGCCATCGGTCACCACCAGCAGCCGGGTGCGGCCCAGCCACAGGCGATCAAGCGCGGCCTGCTCGCCATCCACCGCGAGCCAGGTGAATTCCTCGGCGCTCAGTTTCACCACATCGGCCAGATGCAGCGCGGGCCACACCAGAGGCTGCGGGTCGACCCCGTGCGGCCACAGCGCAGGGCGCAGATTCAGGTCGAAGCTGACCAGCGCGCCGGCACCGTGCGCCCGCTGCATGCCTTCGCGGGTGGTCGCCGCCAGCGTCGGCTCGGTCATGCTGTTGGAGCAGACGTGGAACAACGCAATGTCGCGGAACGTATCGGCGCGAAAGTCGCTCGGGCGGAACAGCAGGTCGGCCGTGTGGTCGCGATAGAAGCTGAAGCTGCGTTCGCCGTGAGCATCCAGGGCGACGAAGGCAAGTGCCGTGCTCGCCTCGTCGGTGCGCGCCACGTCGTCGGTGCCGACGCCGGCGCGCTGCAGGCTGTCGAGCAGGAAGTCGCCGAAACGGTCGCCTGCCAGCATGCCGGCGAAGCGCGCCGCGCCGCCGACCCGCGCCACCGCCACCGCGACATTCGCCGGCGCGCCGCCGGCGAATGGTGTGAAGCCGGTGGCAAAACCGCGCTCGTCGATGCCGCTGGCATGCAGGTCGATCAGTGCCTCGCCGAAACAAAGAATGGGTCGCATGGTCATGCCTGCCACTGAGCGATGGGGAACGGCGACTAGTCGGCGCTGCGGATCCGGGAGCCGCTGACGCCATAGAACACGATGTACAGATAGCACAGCAGCGGCAGGAAAAACGCATGCTGCAGTCCGATGTGATCGGCGAACATGCCCTGCACGAACGGCACGATCGCGCCGCCCACGATGGCCATGATCAGCAGGCTGGAGGCTTTGCTGGTCATCGGCCCCAGCCGCTCGATGCCGAGCGCAAAGATGGTCGGGAACATGATCGAGTTGAACAGGCCGATCGCGATGATGCTGTACATCGCCACGCCGCCGGTGCTCAGCATGGTGGTGGCCACCAGCAGGGCGTTGATCGCCGCAAACGTGGCCAGCATCTTGCGCGGCGAGATGCGCGCCATCAACGCCGAACCGATGAAGCGGCCCACCATGGCGCCACCCCAGTAGAAAGCGACGTAACGGGCGGCCTGTTGCTCACTGAGGTGCCCGATGTCCGGCATCGACAGGTAGTTGACCATGAAGCTGCCGATCGACACCTCGGCGCCGACGTAGAAGAAGATACCCAGCACGCCGAACAGCACATGCGGATGCCGCAGTACTTCGATAAAGGTGTGCTTGGCATGGTCGCCCCTGTCGGTGGCCTCGGTCAGTGCCGGCAGGCGAAACAGCCAGACGAAGATCGCCAGCAGGAACAACACCACCGCCAGGCCGATGTAGGGACCCTGCACGGCCTGTGCCTGCTGGGTCTGATAGACCAGTTGCTCGGCCGGTGCCAGTGCGACGAGTTCGGTCGGGCTCTTGACCACATTGGAAAGAATCAGAAACCCGCCGAACCAGGGTGCCAGAAAGGTGCCGAACGAGTTCAGTGCCTGCGCCAGGGTGAGCCGGCTGGAGCTGGTTTTCTCCGGCCCGAGCAGTGCCACGTAGGGATTGGCCGCCACCTGCAGCACGGTGATGCCGGTGGCCAGCACGAACAGCGCGCCGAGAAAGGCCGGATACAAGTGCAGGCCCGCCGCCGGCCAGAAGCCCAGCGCACCAATGCCGGCGATGGCCAGTCCGGCCACGATGCCCTTCTTGTAGCCCAGTGCGGCGACCAGCCGACCGGCCGGCATCGCCATCAGGAAGTACGCGCCGAAGAAGGTGAACTGCACCAGCATCACCTGGGCGTAGCTCAGCTGGAAGATCGACTTCAGGTGCGGGATCAGGATGTCGTTGAGACAGGTCAGGAAGCCCCACATGAAGAAGATCGTGGTCAGCACGCCCATCGCCAGCGGATGGCTGGTGTAACGGGTACGGTGAGTACCGGTGTCTGGCGTGGGCACGGATGTAGGTATAGCGGCAAAAGCCATGGCGGATTCCCGGTTCTGACAATGGAGATATGAGATGCGTGGCGGCGGGGGGCGCAAGCCAGCAACCGGGACAATGTAACCGTTTTCACGCATTCGCCGATCACGCGCTGCAACATGCCCGTCTGCGGTGCTACCGTCAGCTTTCGCAACCCCGGTGACGAGGTGCTCGATGCCCCGATTCAAGCCCATGCTTGTTCTGTCTCTGGCGCTCGCGGCCAGCGCGCCGGCTGCCGCGGCGACCGGCCATGCCGCCGCGGTCGACCCAAGGATCGGCACCGCTGGCGACGGCCACACCTTTCCCGGTGCCACCGTGCCGTTCGGGATGATCCAGTTGTCGCCGGACACCGCGATGCCGGATTTCAAGCATGCCTACAAGTGGGCGGCCGGCTACCAGTACGGCGACAGCAGCATCATGGGTTTCTCGCATACGCACTTCTCCGGTTCCGGTCATTCGGATCTGGGTGATGTGCTGGTGATGCCGATTGCCGGTGCGGTGAAGCTCGATCCCGGTGACCCGGCCACGCCGCGCAGCGGCTACCGCTCGCGCTTTTCGCACGCCAGCGAGGTGGTGCAGGCAGGCTATTACGCGGTGACCCTGAGCGACTACGGCGTGCGCGCTGAACTCACCGCGGGACGCCGGGTCGGATGGCATCGCTACACGTTCCCCGCGGACCAGCCGGCGCACGTGCTGCTGGACCTGCGCCCGAGCATCTATGACTACCCCGGCAAGGTGCTGTGGGCAGATCTGCGCGCACATGCCGACGGCACGGTCACCGGCTGCCGCACCACGCGGGGCTGGGCGCCGGGGCGCGAGCTCTGTTTCGCGATGCGTTTCTCGCAGCCGATGCGCTCGCGCGAGCTGTACAACCGCGAGACCAATCTGCCCTACAAGGGCTTCAGCGGTCCGGGCCACCAGGCCGAGGATGCCGATGCCCAGAACGGCCGCGCGCTGGTCGGCGTGTTTGATTTCGGCAAGCTGAAACAACCGCTGGAAACGAAGGTGGCGATCTCGCCGGTGAGTGCGGCGAACGCGGTGGCCAATCTCGATCGGGACGGTTCGGGCTGGGATTTCGACGCCCGCCATGCCGAGGCCACGGCGGCATGGAACAAGGCGCTGGCGGTGATCGACGTCGATGCGCCGAAGCCGGCGCGCACGATGTTCTACACCGCGCTGTATCACGCGATGCTCTCGCCCACGCTGAGCATGGACGCCAACGGCGACTATCGCGGCCCGGATCACGCGGTGCATCGGGCGCGGGGTTTCGAGTTCTACTCGACCTGGTCGCTGTGGGACGTGTATCGGGCGCAGCAGCCGCTGATGGTGCTGCTCAATCCCGGCCACAGCACCGACTTCATCCGCTCGCTGATCGCCGCGGGCCAGTCCAGTCCGTTCGGCATCCTGCCGGTATGGGCATATCAGGGGCTGGAGACGTGGTGCATGATCGGCTACCACGCGGTGCCGGTGATCGCCGATGCGTACGTCAAGGGCGTGCGCGGCTTCGATGCGGACGCGGCGCTGAAGGCTATGGTCGCCAGCGCGACCTACGGGCCGTACGGGGATCTGGCCGACTACATGAAACTCGGCTACGTGCCGATCGACAGGGAGTCGGAGGCGGCGTCCAAGACGCTGGAATACGCGTATGACGACTGGTCGCTGGCGCAGATGGCCAGGGCGATGGGCAAGACCGGCATTGCCGCAACCTTCGCCAGGCGCGCCGGCAACTGGCGCAACACCTGGGATCCGAAGACCGGCTTCATGCGCGCCCGGCTGATCGACGGCAAGTTCCGCGAACCGTTCGACCCGACGTTCGCCGGCTACGGCAGCGACTACACCGAGGGCAATGCATGGCAGTACTCGTGGTACGTGCCGCAGGACGTGCCTGGGCTGATCCATGCGATGGGCGGTGATGCGAAGTTCGTCGCCAGGCTCGACCAGCTGTTCGAAACCCGGGTTGATCCGTCGCACTTCAAGAACGTCGAGGACATCACCGGCCTG
>JAPHUU010000414.1 GCA_026193555.1 Rhodanobacter sp. | reverse complement strand
CGCTGCAGGCAGCGCTCGCCGAGGCGAGCCCGCAACCGCTCGCGCAGTTGCTCCAGCGGCACCGCATGGGCAGGGCGGGTGTCGAACAGGTCGCGACCGGCCGGCACGAACGGCGGCAGCTCGCGGGCGAGCAGGCGCATCGCCACCACCGGCTGCGGCAGTTGCTGGCGCTCCAGCCGGCCACGGGCGCATTCGAACAGCAGGGCTGCCTCCCGCTCGGCACTGAGCAGGCCCACGCTGACCTGCGTCGGCGCGCCGCTGCGGTGTTCCAGCGCCAGCACGAAACGCTGCACGCCGCCGTCGCGACCGGCCAGGTAGGCGGCCAGGTCGCCGGTCAGCCGGCGCAGCGGGAACATCAATGCCTCGACGTGCTCGATCTCGTGCACCCACTCCATGCGCAGGTCCAGCGTGTCCGGCGGCCGGTAGCCCTGCAGCAGTTCCGGTGCCGCGCCGGTCAGGCGATCCAGGCAGGCCGGCAGCGCGGCACCGAAGCGGCGCTGCAGGCCGTCGCGCGGCAACTGCAGCAGCTGGCCCAGGGTGCGGATGCCCATCGCCGGCAGCGCGCTGCCGGCGTCGTCGGGCAGTCGGGCGAAGCGCAGCGCGATCGGCGCCAGGGCGCGCTGCAGCGTTTCCGGCGTGGTCACCGCCAGTCCATCGTGGACGCCGGCCAGTACGTAGGCCGCCTGCGCGACCGGCGCCAGCGTGATGCGATGGCGAAAGCCGAGTGCGGTCAGATCCTCGCGCAGTTGCGCCTCAAGCCGCGGCCATGGCCCGAACAGGCGCAAACTGCGGCTGACTTCCAGCACGATCGCGTGGGGCAGCAGCACCACCTCGGAGCTGTAGCGATACGCCCAGGCGGCGAGAAAACGGTGCCAGCGCGCGCTGGCCGCGGGGTCGTGCTCGATGACCTCGAACCGGTCCAGCAGCGCCTGCGCCACCGCCAGTCGCTGCCCCCGCTGCAGGCCCGCCGCACGCGCCGCGGCGTTGACCGCGAACACGCTGCGCGCCTGCGCCGGGCCACTGACCAGCACCAGCGGTGCATCGGACGGCGGACGCCGGCGCAGGACACCGTCCAGCGCCAGATGCGGCAGCAATACGCAGGCCCACAGCATGCCGAGCCCTCCTCACGACCAGCCGGCGGGCAGCGGCAGCGGGTGGCTGGGCGGATGGCCGCCGCGGCACTTGCGCACGCGCAGCTGCCACGACGGCTGCGTCTCCAGCTCCAGCCGCAAGGCGGCCGGCGAGGCCTGCGCCGCATGGCGCCGATCGCGGAACACGAAGGCGAGCGCCTTGCCGGTATCGGCGGCCACCTGCAGCCGCCGCAGCGCGCGGTCGTCGGCCTGCGCCGGCCACGCCAGCACTGCGGCGCAGCTGCCCGAGCGCAGGCATTGCTCGGTTGCCCACAGCGCATCGCGTGGCTCGGCCAGCACGATCTCCAGCTGCGCCATCCGCACGCCGTGGGCCTCCCAGCCGGGCACATACGGCGCATACGGCGGCGCCACCACCACCACCGTGCGGCCCGCGCGGGTACAGCGGGCCAGTGTGGGCATCAGCAGTTGCAGTTCGCCGACGCCGTCGGCGGGCAGCAGGATTTCGGTCAGCGCCGCCTCGGGCCAGCCGCCGCCGGGCAGCACCGCATCGAGCGCCGGCCAGCCGGTTGTCTGGCCGTTGCCGGGCGTGGGTGCCGCACGCCCTCGCCAGACCTGACGATCCTGCAGCAATGAGGCGAGTGCGACGACCTTGCCCATGGCCGCTCAGCGCAGGTTGCGCAGGCAGCGCGTTACCACGCCCCAGATCTCCAGCGTCTCGCCTTCCTTGAAGACGATCGGCTTGAAGTGGGCGTTCTCGGGCAGCAGGGCGATGTGCCCGTCCAGCTTGCCCAGCCGCTTGATCGACAGCTCGCCATTGACGATCGCCACCACGATGTCGCCCTGGCGCGGACCAAGCGCACGATCCACCAGCACCTCGTCGCGATCGAAGATGCCGGCGCCGATCATCGACCAGCCCGACACGCGGATGATGAAGGTGCTGGGCTCGTGACCGGCGATGACCAGATGCGTGTTGAGGTCGACCACCTCCTCGACGCTGTCATCGGCCGGACTCGGTGAGCCCGCCGGCACGCGACTGGTGAAGGCGGTCAACGCCAGGGTCGAGGGGGTCAGCGACAGCGGGCGTGGTTGCTCCAGCGCGGTGGGCTGGCGATACGCGTCCAGATACGCCAGCACCGCCGGCACCTGACTCTCCGGCACGCGCAGGCGCTGGCTGGGCTCGCCGCTGGGGCGGCCGGCACCGGGGCGGAATCCACCATGGTCGGAAGGAGGCATGCGGTATCTTGATTATCGGGACGGATATCAAGATAGCACCGTCCGTGTCTCAACGTCTGCGATATCCAGCAGCGGACGGTGCATGGATCAACGGGCCCAGCCGTTCAGTTGAGCCTTCTGTTTCAATGGGTGCGAAACAGGGCGCTATAGGCCGCATTTGTGGCTGCGCTGAGCTGCCAGCCGACGCAGACACCAACAGAAGTACCAACAGATACCGTCAGATTTGCTGCAATCGGGTGAGGCCGGTTGAAACCCTTCAGACATGAAAAAGCCCGCTGTTATGCGGGCTTGGGGTATTTCACGGGTCTCGCTGGTAGTGCCTGAAACCCTCAATTGGTACCGGTGATAGGACTCGAACCTACACGACATCGCTGCCAGCGGATTTTGAGTCCGCCGCGTCTACCATTCCGCCACACCGGCATGTCAGCCGGCGCATTATGCCGGGTTCGGTGGATGCGGTCGAGGGTTTGGTGGCTGCATGTCGCGCACGTGCAGGCGTGCGGTGGATGGGTGACGCGACGGGTCTTTCCCCTGTGCTGCACTTACCCGGCCGCGAGTTGCGCCAGGAACCCGCCGATTGCACGGCTGTAGTTGTCGATGTCGACCAGGAAGGCATCGTGGCCTTGTGGTGAATCCAGCGCCACGAATTCCACCTCGGCGCCAGCGGCTTCAAGGCCGGCGGCGATCTGCTCCTGCTCGACGCGCAGCT
>JAPHUU010000118.1 GCA_026193555.1 Rhodanobacter sp. | reverse complement strand
GCTCATCCATCGGCAGCGACTTGAAACTGAAATAGCGGAAGCGGCTGACCATCAGCAGGCCTACCACGACCATCAGCACCGGGGTGATGAAGCAGAACTCGCTGCCGGGCAAGTCGAACTTGTCCATGCTCCATACAAACGACATGCATATCGCCGCCGCCGCCGGGCTGGCCAGCCCCTGGAAATAGCGCTTGTCGGCCACCCCCACCTGGGTATTGAAGCGCGCCAGCCGCAGGGCGGCACAGGCGGCATAGATGAAGGCAGCAGCCCAACCCAGCTTGCCCCACAGCGGCCCGAATTCGTGCAGCGACGACAGCGACCACGTGTACATCACCAGCGCCGGCGCCAGCCCGAAACTGATCAGATCGGACAACGAGTCGTACTGCACGCCGAATTCGCTCTGGGTGCCGGTGAGCCGGGCCACCCGGCCATCCAGGCCATCCAGCACGGCGGCAATGAATACCGCAATCGCCGCATCGGTGTAGTGTCCTCCGATGCTGGCGACGATCGCGTAGAAACCCGCGAACATCGCCGCGGTGGTCACCAGGTTCGGCAACAGGTAAATGCCCCGATGCCGTGGTGGGCGAACTGGCACTGGCTGGCTCATGAATCATTCCGTGACGGGATGCACTCAGTGTAAACCATCGACTGCTTGAGTCCGGAACGCTGGAGTGATACCAAGGGATGCCCCAGAATTACCCAATTACCCTCTCGGAGAACGCTATGCCCCGTCTGCTGATCGCCATGGCGCTGCTGTTGCTGGCCCCGCTCGCCACCGCCCAGGTTTCCAACCAGGTTTACAAGTGGACCGATGCCCACGGCACCGTGCACTACGCACAGCAGCGACCGGCCCCGGGCATCAAGTTCGAACTGGTCAAGACCACCGGCACGGCGGCGCCACTGGTTGCGCCCACCCCTCGAAGCAGCGACGAGGACGCTGCCGAGTCGAGTGCCAAGCCCCCTGTCCCGGTAGCGGACACCCCGGGAAATCGCAGCAAGCTGTGCGATTCGCTCAAGGCCAATCTCGCGGCGCTGCAGGGCAGCGGCCCGGTCGTCATGCAACAGAACGGCAAGGCGGTCGCGCTCGGTGCCGAACAGCGCAAGCAGCAGACCGCCGCTGCCCAAGCCCAGTACCAGCAGTATTGTCAGTCCGGGCAGTAATATCCGCAGGCGCCGGCGCGGCGGCGCCCGGCGCTCGCACCCCGGCACCATGGTGATCGTCGGCAGTGACGGCAGGCCGCTACAATGCCCGTCTTCAACCCGCCGGAATCACCCGCATGCGCCTCAGCCAATTCCATCTGGCCACCGTCAAGGAAGTCCCCGCCGACGCCGAAATCGCCAGCCATCGGCTGATGCTGCGTGCCGGCATGATCCGCAAGCTTGCCTCCGGCCTGTACACCTGGAGCCCGCTGGGCCTGCGCGTGCTGCGCAAGGTGGAAAATATCGTGCGCGAGGAAATGAATCGTGCCGGCGCGATCGAGATGCTGATGCCCTCGATCCAGCCCAGGGAACTGTGGGATGAAACCGGCCGCTGGGAGAAATTCGGCGGACAGCTGCTGAAGATCAAGGATCGCAAGCAGCAGGAATTCTGCTACGGCCCGACCCACGAGGAAGTGATTACCGACTTTGCCCGCAATGAGCTCAAGAGCTACAAGCAGCTGCCGGTCAATTTCTACCAGATCCAGACCAAGTTCCGTGACGAGATCCGCCCGCGCTTCGGCGTGATGCGCGCGCGCGAATTCCTGATGAAGGATGCCTATTCCTTTCATCTCACCCAGGAATCGCTGGCGGAAACCTATCAAGTGATGTACCAGACCTACACGCGCATTTTCACCCGGCTCGGGTTGAGCTTTCGCGCGGTGCAGGCGGATACCGGTGCTATCGGCGGCAATGCCAGCCATGAATTCCAGGTTCTGGCCGACTCCGGTGAAGATGCCATCGTATTCTCCGATGGCTCCGATTACGCCGCGAATATCGAGAAGGCCGAAGCGCTGGCGCCAACCATGGAACGCCCCGCAGCTACTGCCGTTTTCAGCAAGGTCGATACGCCCAGCCAGAAGACCATCGAGGATGTCGCCGGTTTTCTTGGGGTATCGCCGCAACAGTGCGTAAAAACCCTGCTGGTGCGTGGCAACGGCGGACTGGTGGCGCTGTGCGTGCGCGGCGATCACGAGATCAATCTGGTCAAGGCCGGCAAGCTTGACGAATTGCCGGGCGAATCGGCGCTGGCCAGCGAAGACGAAATCCTCGCCGCCACCGGTACCCGCCCCGGCTTTATCGGTCCTGCGGGCCTGCCGCCATCGATTCCGGTCATCGTCGATCGCGATGCGGCGGTGCTCGCTGATTTTGTCTGCGGCGGCAATGCCGACGGCAGTCACTACATCGGCACGAACTGGGGTCGCGATGCACGCCTCACCCGGATCGCCGACCTGCGCAATGTGGTCGAAGGCGACCATTCACCGGACGGCCACGGGATCCTGCACATTGCGCGCGGCATCGAGGTTGGACATGTGTTCCAGCTTGGCCAGCAATACGCCGAGGCGCTGAAGGCCACCGTGGTGGATGACCAGGGCAAGGCTCAGGTGATGACCATGGGTTGCTACGGCATCGGCGTCAGCCGCATCGTGGCGGCGGCTATCGAACAGCGCCACGATGCCGCCGGCATCATCTGGCCCGAGGCCATGGCGCCATGGCGGATCGCCGTATGCATGATCAATCCGCGCAATGCACCGGAGGTCAGTGCGGCGGGTGAGGCGCTGTATCAGTCGCTGATCGAGGGTGGCATCGAGGCGGTGCTGGACGACCGAGGGCTTCGCCCGGGTGGCATGTTCGCGGATATGGAGTTGATCGGCATTCCGCATCGCGTAGTGGTCAGTGAACGTGGCCTGGCAGCCGGCACGCTGGAATATCGCGCGAGGCAGGATGCCGAAAGCCGTGCAATCAGCCACGACGAGCTGCTGGGACTGCTGGGCTGAAAGCGTCGGTCCAATCCATTCAGTCGTGCTGAATCGGTTTTTTTGATAATTGAAACGGCCGTAATTGCGGCCGTTTCAATATGCGTGATTCGAAGTACTGCCGCCGACGGTCGGCGCGCCAATTTCGCATTAAGATGATACGGAATCAATTGCAACCACCTCGCAGGCAGAGTTCACACCAGCTTCAACGCTTTACAAGCGTTCCGCCAATAAGCGAGAATCCGCACTGGAACTCGTTTCATTGTGCCTGGTGTTATCCCCAATAATAGCCGGGCAGCTTATTCACCGACCCTCACCCGGGAGTCAATCATGGCCGTCGATATCAAGAATCTCAATCACACCCAACTTAATGACCTGATCAACAAGGCGCAGATGCGCCAGAGCGAACTGCGCAAGGAAAAGGTAGTCAAGCTGCGCGACAAGATCAACGCGCTGATCAAGGCCGAAGGTTATGCCTTCGAGGACATCTTCGGCCAGGCGCGCGGCAAGGCCAAGCGCAGCGGTACGCCGGTGGCACCGAAATACCGCAATCCGGCCAATCCTGCACAGACCTGGTCCGGCCGCGGCAAGCGTCCGCACTGGTTCAGCGATGCATTGAAAGCCGGCAAGAAGGAAAAGGATCTGCTGATCTGACAGCGTCAGTCCAGCTTTCGCTCCGATGAAAAACGCCGGCCTCACGCCGGCGTTTCCTTTTTCCATCACCTTGCCGGCTTGCGCTGACGCAGACGGCTCAGAGCGACCTGCGGGGCGAAACGAGCAATTCGCCGAACATCAATCCCGCCACCAGCGACACCAGCAAGGTCAGCAACAGCAGGCCGGCGTTGAGGCCAAGCTCCGTATCGCGATCGAGGAGAAAGGACATGCTGCGGAATCCGACGCTGCCCGGCACCAGCAGGATGATGCCCGGTTCGCGGATCACCGCACCGGGTCGCTTGGCATAACGCGCATAGAAATTGGCCAGCGCACTCAGCAGGAAACCGCCGAGAAACACACCGAACGGCGCAGCCGGCACCGCACCCGATATCTGACCACCCCACCGCGTGGCCAGATAGCCCACGATCACCGCCCCCATCACTACCAGCCAGTCGCGGCGTGCCGCACGGAACAGGATGGCAAAGCCGAAGGCGCCCAGCAGCAGGGTGGGATAGTCCACCCAGCTCGGCAACGGTGGCAACGCATAGTCGCGCGCCTGGATACCGGCGGCGGCACACAACTGGGTTGCCGCCACCGTGCCGAAGGTGAGCTTGAGCAGGGTGGTCACCGCGCCACCGGTGCGCGCCACGCCGGACACCAGATGCTGGCTGGACAGCTCGCGTACCGCGGTGGTCAGCGACATGCCGGGAATCAGCACGATCAGGCTGGCCAGCACCACCGCCTTGATCGCCAGCGGCACCACGAATGCGCTGACCATGATCGCGATGGTGGTGGCGACCATCGCACAGACTGCCTCGCTGGCAATCGCCAGCCGCGGCCGACTGCCGGCGAGTATGGTGATGGTGCCGATGACCAAGCCGATCAGACAGGCGGTCAGCAGATCCGGCCACGAGCTGTGCAGGAACAGGGCCACGACGGCGGCGGCCGACAGCCCGTAACTGGCGATCACCGCCGCCTGTGCGCGTCGACTCTCGGGTCGGCTCAGCGTGCGCAGGCGGTGGAAGCCCTCGCGCAGATCCAGGTCACCGGAAATCACCTGGTCGGCGATGTGGTCGGCCTCGCACAGCCGTGCCAGATTCACGTCACCCGGCGCCAGCCGCATCACCTGGGTACTCTGCGCCACACCCTCCTCGCCCTGGGCCAGATCGGAAAACGAGATGATGATCGCGGTCGGGCTTGACCACACATCGGCGGCCAGCCCCATCCGTTGCGCCACGCCGGCGACCGCCATCTCCAGCCGCGGCGCGGTGGTGCCGTACTGATGCAGGCGCCGCGCCAGTTCCAGCAGGAACGCGATGCGCGTCGTCAGTGCGGCCGTGGCGAACGGCTGGTAGACGACAGGTTGCTCGCTCATGCCGACGCGCGCACCTTCAGCGTGGTGCCATCGACGGCGATCACTTCCACCGTGCTGCCCAGCGGCAGGTCCGGCCCGCTGACCAGCCACTGGCCGTCGCCGACACGGGCCTTGCCACGACCATTGACGATCGGCTCGACCAGCTCGTAACGCTGGCCGATCATCTGCTCGGCACGCCGATTCAGTCGCTCGTGACCCGGCTCAGTGCGCTCCAGCCGCGGTCGCAGCAGGCGTGCATAGGCGACGCAGGCGGCAAACGCCAGCAGGGCGAACAGCACCGCCTGCGCCAGCATGCCAATCGGCGGCAGCAGCCACAGCAGCACGCCCATCGCTGCGGCTGCCAGCCCGATCCAGATCAGGAAATAGCCTGGCAGAAGGATCTCGCCGGCGATCAAGAGCAGCGCCAGGATCCACCACAGATAATGCGTAGAGAGTTCCCACATGATGGCGACGACTCCCGCTTCAGCGCAGCGGCGGCTGTACCGCCACCGACTTCTGCTGGCCCAACGATTCCTTCGCCAGTTCGGCGATGCCGGCCAGCGAGCCGAGAATGCCGGTGGCCTCGATCGGCAGCAGCAGCATTTTCTGGTTCGGCGACTTGGCCATTTCCTTCAGTGCCTCGACGTAGTTGTTGGCGACGAAGTAGTTCAGCGCATTGACGTTGCCGCCGCTGATCGCGTCCGAAACCATCGTGGTCGCCTTCGCCTCGGCCTGGGCCGAACGCTCGCGCGCCTCGGCCGCGCGGAACGCCGCCTCCTTCTCGCCTTCGGCGGCCAGGATCACCGACTGCTTCTCGCCCTCGGCCTTGAGGATCGCCGCCTGGCGGAAGCCCTCGGCGTCGAGGATGTTGGCGCGCTTCTCGCGCTCGGCCTTCATCTGTCGCGCCATCGCGTCGATCAGGTCGCGCGGCGGCGCAATGTCCTTGATCTCGATGCGGTTGACCTTGACGCCCCACGGATGGGTCGCCTCGTCGACGACCTTGAGCAACTTCGCGTTGATCGCGTCGCGCTGGCTCAGCGACTCGTCCAGATCCATCGAGCCGAGCACGGTACGGATATTGGTCATCACCAGCGCCAGCGAGGCCTGCTCCAGGTTGGACACCTCATAGGCTGCCTTGGACGCATCAAGCACCTGGTAGAACACCACGCCGTCCACCCGCACCACCGCGTTGTCCTTGGTGATCACGTCCTGCGACGGGACATCCAGCACCTGCTCCATCATGTTGATCTTGCGCCCGACCGCCTGGTAGATCGGAACCAGAAGATGCAGGCCGGGGCTCAAGGTGCTGGTGTACTTGCCGAACGTCTCCACCGTCCATTCGAAACCCTGCGGCACGATGCGCACCAGCTTGGCCACGCCGACGATGACGACGAACACGATGACCAGCGCGAGAATCTGTCCCATTGCCTATCTCCCTTCCATATGAAGTGCCGAGTATAGGCGAGCCCGGGCTGCAGGGCGGTTACCGCGTCGTTGCCTGCGGCAACAGCAGGCTGACCCGCAGCCCACCGCCTTCGCGATTGGCCAGCAGCACCCGACCGCCATGTGCCTCCGCAATCTCGCGCGCCAGCGCCAGGCCCAGCCCGGTGCCGGAGCGCTTGGTCGAGTAGAACGGCAGCAACGCCTGCGCCAGTACGGTCTCGCTCATGCCCGGGCCACGATCAGCCACTTCGATGCGCAGTTCGTGCCCCACTTCGGTGATGGACAGGGTCACCTCGTCCTCGGCGCTGCCCGACTCGTGCGCATTCTTGAGCAGGTTGATCAGCACCTGCTCGATCTGCGTCGCATCGAAGCGACCGGGCCGGTCGGGTGCGGGGGCAGCGAGGCGGTAGCGGCAATGCAGCGCCAGGCCGTCGAGAAAGGGCGCCCACTCGACGGCCACCAGCTGCGGCGCCGGCAGCTTGGCGAAACTGGCGTAGCCGGCGATGAAGCCATGCAGATGACGCGCCCGCTCACCAATGGTGGCGAACACGCCGGTCAGCCGATCGATATCGCCACGGCGGGCCAGCTCGGCACCGGAATGGGCGAGCGAGGAGATCGGCGCCAGCGAGTTGTTGAGCTCGTGACTGATTACCCGGATCACCCGCTTCCAGGTCGCCACCTCCTGCCGCGACAGCTCGCGCGTCATGCGCCGGAACAGCTGCAGCCGGTGCGGCCTGCCCTGCAGGCGGAACACCCGCTGCGACAGATGGAAGGTTTCTTCGCTGCCCTCCATCTCGAAGCTGAGCAAGGCATCCTCGCCGCGTTCCACCGCCTGACGCAGCGCTGCGGGCACGTCTTTCAGCACCTCGGCAAACGCCAGTCCGTGCAGGCTGCGGCCCTCGTTGAACAGATGCCGCGCGGCGATGTTGGCATAAGCGACACGGCCGCCCGCGTCGGTCAGCACCAGCGCCACCGGGGTGTTCTGCACCACCGTGTCGAGCAGCAGCTCGCGTTGCACCAGGTGCTGGCGCTGCTCGCGCAGGGTCTGGCCCAGCGCGTTGTGCATGCGGATCAATTCGCCCAGCTCGTCACGCCGGTCGACGGCGATCGAGAAACTGAAATCGCCATCGCGGTAGCTGGCCACCGCGCCCTCCAGCGCTCGCAGCAGGCGGCTCACCGGCGTCATCACCCGGCCAGCCAGCCAGAAGGCCAGCGGCAGCAGCACGATCACACTGGCCAGCAGGCCACCGTAGACGCCCAGCTGCATCGGCGCACGGATCGACACCGCAAGGTCGGTTTGCATCCAGTGCAGCAGTTGCGGCAACGGCCATTGCGTGACCGCGGCATAGATCAGCGCCCCGGCCATGCCAGCCACGGCCAGCAGCAAGGTCAGCCGCACCTGCAGGGTATTCAGACGACGCCACATCGGCTGCGCTCCGGGGTACTTGAACGTCTTGTCACCGGCACTGGTACACCGTGGATACGGGCGTGAGTCCCGCCTTCGGCCACAAGGGAAGGGAAACGATGCGACGACATCGCCCGACCGCGACCAGGGCCGGCATCCTTCCACGCCATGCGAACTCGATCATGCCCGGGATGATGCCTGACGGGCAATCAGACCGGCGTCGCCAGCCCATAGCGCTCCATCCGCCGATACAGTGCCTGTCGCGACAACCCCAGCTGCTGTGCGGCACGACTGACCACCCCGTCGGCCCTTTGCAATGCCGCCTCCACCGCCTCGCGGCTGGGCTCGTCGAGATTGCGCGTGGCGGTGGCGGCATGCTGTGGCAGGTTGAGCAGCTCGGGCGTGACCGGGCCGCCGCCGGCCAGCAGTGCCGCCCGCTCGATGGCATTCTTCAGTTCGCGCACGTTGCCAGGCCACGGATAACCCAGCAGCGCCTCGCGCGCGGCATCGCCGAGCTCGGCACGGTCGTCCAGGAAGTATTCGGCCAGCGGCAGGATGTCGTCGCTGCGCTCGGCCAGCGGCGGCAGGTTCACCTCGATCACGTTGAGCCGGTAGTACAGATCCTCGCGGAACGTGCCGGCACGGATCATCGCCTTCAGGTCGGCATTGGTCGCGCTCAGCACGCGCACCGTGGCCTGCCGGGTGCGGCCGGACCCCAGCCGCTCATACTGGCCGGTCTCCAGCACGCGAAGCAGCTTCATCTGGCCCGGCAGCGGCAGGTTGCCGATCTCGTCGAGGAACAGGGTGCCACCATCGGCCAGCTCGAAACGGCCCTCGCGCGCCTTGTTCGCGCCGGTATAGGCACCGGCATCCGCACCGAACAGTTCGGCCTCGATCAGCTCGCCCGGCAGCGCACCGCAATTCACCGCCACGAAGGGACCACGCTTCACCGCCGAATTCGCGTGCATGATCGTGGCGATGCGTTCCTTGCCGGTGCCGTTCGGTCCGGTGATCAGCACCGACACATCCGAACGGGCGATCTGGCAGGCCAGGTCCAGCGTGCGCAGCATCGCCTCGGAGGCGAACACCAACCCATCCAGCTCGTACTTGTCCTGCAATTGCTCGTGCCGCTGGCGCCGTTCGCGCCGGCTGCGGGTGATCTCGCGGGTGGACTCGGAAAGCTCCAGCAGATTCTCCACCGTGGCCAGCAGCTTGCTGTCATCCCACGGCTTGGCCAGATAGTCGGCGGCACCGGCCTTGACCAGCTCGACGGCCGTTTCCAGGTGCGTCCATGCGGTCAACAGGATCACCGGCAGATCCGGATGCTGCTCGCGGATCGCGCGAAACAGTGCCACGCCTTCCTGGCCCGAGGTGGTATCGGCGGTGAAGTTCATGTCCTGGATCACCACGTCGACCTGCGTACGCGACAACGCCGCCAGCCCTTCCTGCGGCGTCATCGCGGTCAGCGACCGGATGTCGTGCAGCGACAACGCCAGCGACAGTGCCTCGCCCACGGCCGGGTTGTCGTCGATGATCAGGACCGTTCGCATTTTTCTTCTGCACATGCGGACATGGATGCCGCTCCTGCCCGGAAGGTTGCCATGACCAACGAACTATCGCCAACCAGCGACGACCCCAATGGCCTCAAATCGCGGAGGGATGCGCCAGCGCCGTGCCCGCTTTCACCGCGGCAATCCAGGCATTGGTGCGCGTCTCCAGCACGTCCAGCGGTAACGCGCCACCGCCGAGGATCTCGTCGTGGAAGGCGCGGATGTCGAACTTGTCACCCAGCTCCTTCTTCGCCCGCCCGCGCAGTTCGAGGATCTTCAGCTCGCCGGTCTTGTAGGCCAGTGCCTGCCCCGGCCAGCTGATGTAGCGATCGGTCTCCGCCTGCACGTCCGGCTCGTCCTCGCTGGAATGCGCATGGAAGAAATCGACCATCTGCTGACGGGTCCAGTGCTTGTAGTGCACGCCGGTGTCGAGCACCAGCCGGTCGGCGCGCAGCAGCTCGTCGCTGAGCCGGCCGTAATCGGATAACGGATCCTTGTAGAAACCGATCTCCTTGCCCAGTTGCTCCGAATACAGCGCCCAGCCCTCGATGTAGGCGGTATAGCCGGCCTGCTGGCGGAACGGCGGCAGCTTCGGCAACGTCTGCGCGATCGAGATCTGCAGGTGATGACCCGGGACGCCCTCGTGGTACGCGGTCGACTCGATCGTCAGCACGCTGCGGTTGGCGAAATCGCCGGTGTTGACGAAGATCTGGCCCGGCCGCGAACCGTCCGGCGTGCCCTGGTGGTACTCGGCGGCGGCGGCCTCCTTCTCGCGGAACGCCTCGACCGGCATCACCACCACCCGGGTCTTCGGCAACAGGCCGAACAGCCTGGGCAGCTCCGGCTGCATCTGCGCCAGGTAGCCGCGGTAGCGATTGAGGATGTCCTCGCGCGAGGTGGCGTGCGTCTTCGGGTTGGTCTTCAGCGAAGCGCGGAAGCTGGCCAGATCCTTGAAGCCCTGCGCGTGGGCGATCTTCGTCATCTCACCCTCGATGCGCTTCACCTCGGCCAGGCCGGTCTCGTGGATCTGCTCGGGAGTCTCCCTGGTCGTCGTCATCTGCTCGACGTCGAAGCGATAGATCGCATCGCCGTTGCGCAGATCCCACACACCCGGCTGGCTGCGCCCATGCGGCGCGTAATCCCTGGCCACAAATTCGCCCAGCTTGCGGTAGGCCGGGCGCACATCCTGCGCGATCGCCGCGAGAATCTCTTCGTGCAGGCGCTTCTGGTCGCCCGCGGATACCGACTTCGGAAAGTGCTTCAGCGGTTCGGCGAACACGCTGTCCATGCCGGCCGACTTCTCGATGCTGTCGATCTGCACGACCACCTTCTCCAGCAGGTACTTCGGCGGCATCATGCCGTCGCGCATGCCCTGTCTGGCCACCTCGGTCACCTGATCGAACAGCTTCGGCACCGCCTTCAGCCGCGCCAGGTAATTCTCGTATTCCTTCACGTTGTGGAACGGAATCGAGCTGACGAAGCCGGCCAGCGCAATGTGCACACCACTCATCTGGTCCAGCGGCATCTCATACAGTTTCAGATCGTCGCTGCACAGGTCGTCCTTGAGCTGGCGCACCATCAATTGCTGGTTGAGCTTGTCGGTATCGGAAAACCCGTGGGTATCGATCGCCTCGAAGCGCTTGAGAAAATCCAGATTGGCCTTGTGCTCGGCGGCATGACCCGCCAGCGACGCATCGCTCCAGCGGTCGTTGTAACGCAGGTCGTCGAGAATCGTGGCGAACTCCGGGCTGTGCTCAAGCTTGTATTGCCACTGTTCGGCCAGCAGCGCATTGAGCGCCTTCACCCGGCTCGCGACATCCGTCGACGCCGCCCGCGCTGCAGGCGCCGCGTGAACGGACGGGAGCAGGGTCACCGAGCCCAGCAGGCCCGCGCAGATCAACAACGGCAAGGTCTTCATCAAGCGGCATCCCTCAAGGTTTGTGTGGTGGTTCGGACCCCGCGATTGTGACCGCCGGGGCGCGCGCCATCCCGTGCCAGATAGCATGTCTGTCACACCGACCGCGTCGCCACCACCGGCGGCACGGCGGCGGCGCGCAAGGCCGGGCCGAGCACGGCAAGCTGGCCGATCAGCCACAGCGCGATCGCCCCCACCGGAAAATAAATCGCGGGCAATCGAGGCAGCTCGTAATGCAGCATCAGGAACAAGTTGATGCCGTAGGCCAGCACCATGCCCAGCGCGATGCCGAGCGTGGCGAGCACGAAGTTCTCGGTCTGGAAGTAATGCAGGATGTTGCTGCGGGTGGCGCCGAGCGCACGGCGCACGCCGATGGTGCGGCGGCGCTGCGCCACCCAGAAGCTGGCCAGCCCCACGATGCCCAGCGCGGTGACGATCAGCAGCGCCGCGATCACGCCGACCAGCATGCCGGCCATGGCACGGTCGTCCTGGAAGAACCGGTGGCGCACTTCGTCGAAAGTCCGTCGGGTGGTCACGATTCGCTGCGGATCGGCCTTCTTCAACGCCGCCAGCGCAGCGCGCATCACGCGCTCACGATCCTGCGGCCGGGTGCGGATCACGTAGCTCTCGCCCTTGTCCGCGCCCATATGCAACGGAACCACCATGGTGTACTGCGCCTTGCTGGCGTCATAGGCATTCGGCCGTGCCAGGCTGGCGAGCACACCGACCACACGCAACCCTACCTGGGGCGTCAGATAGATGATGCGACCAAGCGGGTCTTGTCCCGGCCACAGGCGCCCGGCCAGTGTCGAGGTGATCAGCGTCACGTGCGGCAGGCTCTTGCTGTCACCGCTGTTCAGCCCCTTCAATGCCGTTTCCACATCGACGAAGTCATCCGGTTGCAGGTCACGCCCGGAAACCAGCTGGATACCCATCGTGGTCACCAGATTCTCGCCGAAGTAGGTGGTCGCGTTGAGCGTGCGCTGGGGCTGGTTCGGATCGAGCATGACATTGCCATTCGATGACGATCCGCCGAACGGCACCTGGTTGGTGAAGGCCACCGACTGCACGCCGGGAACCTGGCGCAGCACGGCCAGATCCTCCTGCACGCGCGCATAGGGATTGGCCGGTTGCACCACATTGGCCACCTGGATCTGCAGCAATTCGTGCTCGGCGACGCCGCTGGGCATGTCCATCCGCTGCAGGCGCTGACCGATCAGGAACACCGCATTGCAAATGATCGCGCAGGTCAACGCGATTTCCAGGACCAGCAGCCAGGCGGTGAGCTTGTGTCGACGCAGGGTCGAGAGAATGGGAAGAATGTCCATGAATGAGTGCTCTTGTGAGTAGTGCGGCCACGGATGGCCGCTTTCACGCGCAGGGATAGCGCACTAAAGCGTCTTCAGTTGCAGGGCCGGCGCGATCTGGCAGGCCCGCCAGGCCGGCAACAGACCGGCCAGCAGGGCGGCGCACAGCGCCAGCGCGAAGGTGCTGAACAGCATGCTCATGTCCAGATGCGCCAGTGCGGCATAGGCGGACGGCCGCTGCCGCACCAGCCATAACCCGAGCACGGCCAGCAGCAATCCGCCGATACCGCCGACCAGACCGATCACGCCCGATTCGATCAGCAGTTGCGCGAACAGCGCACGCCGCGATGCGCCCAATGCGCGGCGCACGCCCAGCTCGGCGGCGCGGCGCATGAACTTCGCCAGCATCAGTCCCACCGTGTTGACCAGGCACACCAGCAGGAAGCCGAAGGCCAGCCCGGTCTGCAGTCGCACGTCGTCGGGCACCACGCCGTTGTGATCCAGCCACTGCATCACGTTGCGCAGGCGTACGTTCGGCGCACGCTGGAAGCGGCCGAGTGCCTGTTGCTCCTGCGAGTAGTGCACCAGGAACTGCCTGTACGACGCCACCTTCGCCGGGCTGTCCAGTTGCACCCACAACTGCAGCCAGACGCAAGTAGCCGAAGGCAGGATGGTGCCGGTGCCGCCACCGCCATTGCCCCAGCAATCGGTGGAACCATCATGGTTCAGGTGCAGATCGATCATCGTCTGCAGCGGCAGGAACACCTGTTCGCCGTAGGCGTAGGAACCGGTATTGAGATCGTAGAAATGCGGGTTCGGCTGCCAATGGTCGAGCACGCCGACAATCTGGAAGGCGGTGCCGGCCAGGCGCAGGGTGCGGCCCACACTGTCGGCGCCGCCAAACAGCTTCTGGTTGAGTTCACGGGCGATCACCACCTCGCGCGCCTTCGCCTCGTCGTCGGCTGCGCTCCAGCCACGGCCGTAGAGGAACGGCGTACCGAACATCGGAAAGAAGTCCGCCGTGGTGTAACGCGCATCCGCGTAGAACGGATCGAGCGCCGACTGCGCCGGCTGGATCGGCACTTCGCCGCCGGTCATCAGCGCCTGGCGATCGGCCCGCTTCGCGCGCAGCAGGTTCATGCCGTCGATCAAGGTGAGCTGCATCGGCGGCTCCTTGCTCGGGTACATTCCCCTGAGATCCTGCGGATCGACCTGCGGGTAATAGAGCTCGCCGCTGCGCCCCGGCAACGGGTCGCCCGACAGCACGTGCAGCACGGTCAGCATGGTCATGCTCGCGCCGATGCCCAGCGCGATCGCCAGCACCATCAGCGCAGTGAGCGCCTTGTTGCGCTTCAGACTGCGCAGGGCCAGGTCAAGGTAATAGGCAAACATCAGTCGTTCCTCGTGTTGCTGGTCAACAGCAAGGCTCTGGTGGGAGCGGCTTCAGCCGCGATGATTTTTCCCGCAAGCTCCGGAAAGCGTCGCGACTGAAGTCGCTCCCACATGATCATTCCCATACTCGCCATCACGCCGCCCTCGTTGCCACCACCGGTGGCACATTGGACGCACGCCGTGCCGGCACGAACACCGCGGCCTGGCCGATCGCCAGCATGGCCAGCACCCCGGTCAGCACGTACGCCACCGGAATGCGGGTCATCTCGTAGTGGGTCATCAGCCACAGGTTGAGTCCCACCGCGAGCAGTATGCCGAGCACCACGCCGATGCCCGCGATCAGCAGGTTCTCGATCTGGAAGTAGTGCAGGATGTCGATCTTGCGGGCGCCGAGCGCGCGCCGCACACCGATCTGCCGATGACGCTGGCCGACCCAGAAACTGGTGAGACCGACGATGCCGGCGGCGGTGACGCAGAGCAGGATCAGGCACACCACGCCCATCAGGATCGCCATGCCGACGTCGGCGCGATAAGCACGCGCGCGGATATCGGCGAATGACTTGACGCTGTCGTCGTCGAGCACGCGCATCGGATTGACCGCGTACAAGGTGGGCGCCACCGCTTTCATCACGGCATCGCGGCGCCCCGGTTTGGCGCGGATGGCGTAGCGGGCGAAGTAGCCATCCAGCCGCGTCGGCACCAGGGTCGAGCTCCAGGCGAAATCATTGCCCCAGCTTCCCGCGGCGGGAATCTGCAGGCGCGCCACCACGCCGACGACCGTGCTCGG
>JAPHUU010000019.1 GCA_026193555.1 Rhodanobacter sp. | reverse complement strand
GACCGCGTCGACCACCGCCTTGACGATGCGCGCCACCAGCGGCTCATCCTGCAGCAGTGCCGAACCGGACCATACGTTGCAGACCTTCCTGGCCGGACAGCCCATGTTGATGTCGATGATCTGTGCGCCGTTGGCGACGTTGAAGCGTGCTGCCTCGGCCAGCATCGCCGGGTCGTAGCCCGCAATCTGCACGCTGACCGGCTCCGGCTCGCCGGCGTGATCCATCCGCTGCAGCGACTTGCGTGTATGCCACAGCCGTGGATCCGATGCCGTCATCTCGGACACGGCCAGACCCGCCCCCAGCCGCTTGCACAGCAGGCGGAACGGCTTGTCGGTGACGCCCGCCATCGGGGCGAGCACCAGCGGCGGGTCGATGCGGTAGCGGCCGATCTTCATTCGCCCATTGTAGCCGCAGCGCAGGCTGCCACTTGCTGCGGGAGCCGGTGCGCGGCGATGATGGCGACTGAGTGCGATCTGCCAGGAGGTGTCGCGGTGCTGCGGAAGGTGGTTACATGGATGGGTCTTCTGCTGCCGCTGCTCGTGCATGCCGGTGGTACCGGTACAACCGCGGATGCATCGATGAACGCGTGGCGCGCACGAGCGGTCACCGACCCGTCGGGCCTGATCGAAGACGTGCGCAGCCAGCTCGACAAGGGCGGCACCGGGCTCACGACGGTCCGTGAACGGTCGCTGCTATGGGGCATGGGTACGGCGGCGATCAATTCCAACGACGATGCCGCGCTGGCCGAAGCCACCTTGCGTCTTGATGGTCTGGGCAATGCCAGCGGCGATCCGTTGGCGCAGGCGGCAGCCGGTTACCTGCGCGCCAGGCACGATATCGCCAATGGCATCGGCGAGGGCCTGAGCCAGGCCCTGCAGGCGGCGGCAAGGGTGCAGGGCATCACCGATCCGCAGATCGTCGCCTGGTCCAGATTCCAGCTATGCGACGCCTACACCCTGGACGAACGCGCGGAGAAGGCGCTGCCGTTGTGCCACCAGGCGGAGGCCAGCTATGCGGCGCTGGGCGATCGGTGGGGCATGGCTGACGCGGAGAATGACCTGGGCCTCGCCCTGGCCACGCTCAATCGGGTAAGCGACGCCGCCGCGATGTACGAAAGCTCGCGCAGGCATTTTTCCCTGATCGGTGCCCACGAACTGGTGGTGATGGTCGGTGACAACCTGTCGCAGATGTATCTGAAGCTTGGCCGGCCGCATAAGGCACTGGCGTTGTCGCAGACGTCGCTGGCGCAGGAGCTGGCCAGTGGGCGGATCAGCGATTCACTGGGCTCCAGTACCGATATTGCGCAGGCAGAGGCGGCGCTTGGCCAGCACAAAAAGGCCTATGCGCTGATGCAGGCGACCGTGGCGCGCGCCCGGGCCGCCGGGATGAATGGCGAGTTGTCCAATCTGCTGGAGATCGAAAGCGAGATGGCCGAGCAGGTCGGCGAGCTGCATCAGGCGCTGGCCGATGTGCGCGAGGCGCTGCGGCTCAACGCCTCGACCAGCACGCCTGCCCTGCGGGCGATCGAGACCGAACTGGAGCAGCGTTACGCGGTGCGTGAGAAGGAGTTGCGTATCCATGATCTCGAGCGCGAGAACCGGGTCAACAGCCTGGCGCTCAAGGCCGCGCACGCGGAGGCGGAGCGGCGCGCGGAGGAAGGCCGGCGCGTGGTTCTGCTCGACCGGGTGACCGAGCTGTCGATCGCGGGCCTGCTGCTGCTTGCCACGCTGTTGTTCCTGTTGCTGCACAACCAGCACCGACATGCTGCCGAACTGCGCATGCAGGCCCTGTGCGATCCGCTCACCGGAATCGAGAACCGGCGGGCTTTCCTGCAGCGTGCCGAGGGGTTGCTGGCCGAGCGGCGCGATCCCCAGCGCCCGCAACACGTACTCATGCTGATCGATTTCGACTACTTCAAGCGGATCAACGACAGCGCCGGGCATCAGGCCGGCGATCGCGTGCTGTGTGTCGTGGCGGACTACCTGCGAGCGCGGGTGGACGGCCATGCGCACGTTGCCCGTATTGGCGGCGAGGAGTTTGCGGTGTTGTGCCCGCAACATGGCGCCGAGGCCGGCATGCGGCTGGCTGAAGCGCTGCGTGCCGGCGTTGCCGCGCTATCGCCGCCGATGGAGGGGGCACAGACCCGCATCACCGTGAGCATCGGCGTGGCGATGTTCGATGGCGAACACTGCCGCGACGTGTCCAGCTGGATGCGGGCTGCCGACAAGGCCTTGTACTCGGCCAAGTCGCACGGTCGCGACCGGGTGGTCGCGAGCACCCTGGTATCCTGAGCGGTACGGTTGCCGGAGCGGCGCGGCGTCCGATCCGGCTGGCGCAACAATAGGGCTGGACCAGCTGCCTGATGCTACGGTGCCGCCACCTCGCCACGACCGGGATGCATGCTGCTGATCGCGCCGGCATCATGCTTGTGCCGGAACAGGAACACGAACAGCACGGCCACCACCAGCGAATACGACGCGAACGTCATCCAGATGCCGTGCCAGTCCTTGCTGCCGTCGGCATGGGTGAACCAGGCGTCGATGATCAGTCCGCTCAGTGAGCTGCCCAGCACCGCGCCGACGCCATTGGTCATCAGCATGAACAGGCCCTGTGCACTGGCGCGGATCGCCGGATCGCTCTGCCCCTCGACGAACAGCGAGCCGGAGATGTTGAAGAAGTCGAATGCCATGCCATAGACGATGCACGACAGCACGATCATCCACAGGCCCGAGCCGGGATCGCCATAGGCGAACAGGCCGAAGCGCAGCGTCCACGCCAGCATGCTGATCAGCATCACCGTCTTGATGCCGAAGCGTTTGAGGAAGAACGGTATGGCCAGGATGAACAGGGTTTCGGAGATCTGCGAGATCGACATGATGATCGCGGGGTAGCGCACCGCGACCAGGCCCTTGTAGGCATCGACGTTGGCGAAGTCGTGCAGGAAGGTGTCGCCATACGCATTGGTCAGCTGCAGCGCGGCGCCCAGCAGCATCGCGAAGAGGAAGAAGATCGCCATCTTGCCTTCGCGAAACAGCTTGAACGAGGTGAGCCCGAGCGTATCGAGCAGCGATTTCTCAGCCCGGCGGCCCAGCTTGGGCGGGCAGGGCGGCAGGCTGAAGGCATACACGCCAAGCAGCAGCGCCGCGCCGGAGGCAACGTAGAACTGGCCGGCCGAAGTCTCAAGGTGCAGCAGGCTCACCGTCCACAGCGCCACGATGAAGCCAATCGTGCCCCATACGCGGATCGGCGGGTAATCGATCACCACGTCCTTGCCATGGCCCTTCAGCGCCGAGTAGGCCACCGCGATCGACAGCGAGATCGTCGGCATGTAGCACATCATGTTCAGCAGCATCACCCAGAACAGGGTGGCCGGGTTGTCGATCAGCGGAACCATGAACAGCACCGCGGCACCGGCAATGTGAAGCGCGCCGTAGAGCTTCTCCGCATTGATCCACTTGTCGGCGATCATGCCCATGATCGACGGCATGAACAGCGAGGCGATGCCCATGGTCGAGAAGATCGCGCCGAACTGCGTGCCGGACCAGTGCCGGTTCTGGAACCAGTAGGCCCCGATGGTCAGCAGCCACGAGCCCCATACGAAGAACTGCAGGAAGTTCATGGCGATGAGGCGGAGCCTGAGGCTCATGAGCGAATATCCGGCATGCGTGTTTCCCCTGTTCGGCCAGGGACTTTCCCGCAGCCAAAAAACTCGGGGCAGGTTACGGGATGCTGCTGCCCGGCGGCAAGCCGCAGCGCGGCGGGGATAAGGCTCGCACGGCGGGCGGTGGGCTTGTGTGGCGGGCACTGCCCGCCGGGAATCGCCGAGACATTCACGCGTGCCCGACGGCGCGGGCTGCGCGCTGACGCAGCGTCGGCAGCAGCTCGGCCTCGAACCACAGGGTGCGTGCCAG
This sequence comes from Rhodanobacter sp., assembly GCA_026193555.1. Classification (GTDB taxonomy): domain Bacteria; phylum Pseudomonadota; class Gammaproteobacteria; order Xanthomonadales; family Rhodanobacteraceae; genus Rhodanobacter. The sequence goes on along the minus strand of JAPHUU010000019.1, from coordinate 4,815 downwards.
CCGAACTGCCTTCATGTTCCCCGTTCCCCATTCAAGGCAGCAGCTTGCCCGGATTGAGGATGCCGTCCGGGTCGAACGCGCTCTTGATGTTGCCCATCAGGCCCAGCGTGTTCGGCGACAACGCCAGCGGCATGAACTCGCGCTTGACCAGACCGATGCCGTGCTCGCCGGACAACGTGCCTTCGAGCGCGACCACCAGCGCGAAGATCTCGGCCAGGCAGGCCTGCGCGCGCTCGCGCTCGGCGTCGTCGCGCGGCAGCAGGTTCACGTGCAGGTTGCCGTTGCCGGCGTGGCCGAAGCTGACGACAAGCACATCATGCTTCGCCGACAGCTGCTTGATGCCGTTGACCAGCTCGGGTAGCCGGCTGACCGGCACCACCACGTCCTCGTTGATCTTGTTTGGCGAAATCGTGCGCTGCGCTGGTGACAACGCCTTGCGTGCGGACCACAGCGCGAGGGTTTCCGCGGCGGTTTCGGCCACCCGCAATTCGTCCAGTCCATCGCCACGGGCGGCCCGCGACACGGCTTCCACCGCAGAGGGCAACGTCTGCGGCTCGCCGTCCACTTCGATCATCAGCATTGCGCCGGCCAGTGGCACGATGTCGCCGGCGTGGTCGCGTGCCAGCTTGAGGGCCACGTCATCGATGAATTCCAGCGCGCACGGCGTCACTGGCTGCGCCATGACCCGCGCCACCGCACGGGCGGCGCAGTCGACATCGCGGTAGGTCGCACGCAGGGTGCGGATGGCCGACGGTTTCGGCGTGAGCTTCAGGGTCGCTTCGGTGATCAGTGCCAGCGTGCCTTCCGAACCGATCAGCAGCCGGGTCAGGTCGTAGCCGGTCGCTCCCTTGCTGGTGTAGGTGCCACAACGAAAGCTGTCGCCGTTGCCGGCGACTGCGCGCAGGCCCAGCGTGTTCTCGCGCGGACTGCCGTATTTCACCGTGCGCGGACCGGCCGAGTTGCAGGCGAGGTTGCCACCGATGGTGCACCAGGGCGCGGACGTGGGATCCGGTGGCCAGAAGAAACCAAGCGGCGCCAGCGCCTGCTGCAGATCACCGTTCAGGACGCCGGGTTCAACGACCGCAAGGCGGTTGTCCGGATCGATCCGCAGGATCCGGTTCATCCGCTCGAAGCTGACCACCACGCCGCCATCCACCGGCACCGTGGCGCCCGTGGTATTGCTTCCGCGGCCACGTGCGATCACCGGTACGCGATGGCTCCGGCAGACCCGCACCAGTGCCTCGACCTGCGCGTGTTCGGTGGGAAAGGCCACCGCATCGGGCAAGGCGTGACGGCGGGAGTTGTCGTACGAGTAGGCAATACGCTCGGCTTCGTCGGTGACGAACGACGCCGGCGGAAAGATTTCGCGAAGTGCGGCCAGACATTCAGTGGGTAAGGTCATGCGCAAAGCGTAGTCCACTCGCGGATAGATTTTGCAGCGTTCGGTGGTTGCCGTGGTCGCAGCCCTGGCTGCAGGAGCGCAGCTTGCACACGATGCTCCGGGCCGGCGTTTGCAGAAGGCGTCCGCGCCCCGGTGCGCTGTCAACGGCTTCCAGCAGGCGGCGTCAGTCAGCTGGCATCGAAGGCGCCCCGCAACCAGTTCATTCGCGCCTGGTCGGCTGGCCCGTCGTAGCTCACCACGTCGAAACGACACGCACGCCGGGCATGTTGCGGGTGTGCGGCAAGCCAGTGCTGGGCAGCCAGGATCAACTTGGCCTGCTTGCTGGCCGTGACCGAGGCGGCGGCGTCACCGTGGCTGGCGCTCCGTCGGTAGCGCACCTCGACGAAAACCACGGTGTCGCCGTCGCGCATCACCAGGTCAAGCTCGCCCTGCCGCGTGTTGTAGTTGCGGGCCAGCAGGCGCAGTCCGCCGCGTTCGAGTTCAGCGCAGGCGCGCTGTTCGAAACCGTCGCCAGCGGCACGCATCAGCCTTGGCTGGCTGGATCGCCGCCGTCTGCCGAGGAGCTGGCCGGCGCCGGAGCGGGCATCAGGGGCGGCGCACTGGCCGGCACATCATCCATCTGCAGGCTGCCGCCCAACGGCCGGGCCAAACCGTTCTGGAATTTCGCCCAGATCAGCACCCGGCGCACCCGTCCGAACGGGTCGGCGGTGAGCTGGCCGCTGGCGCCCGGCAGGTAGCTTCCCGGATGGGCACGCAACCAGTCCAGGTAAGGCACCAGGTTCCATGCATCCATGCCGAAGGCAAACAGCCGCGCAGAACTGCCGCCAGCACCCGGCAATTGGGCGGCGATGTCATCGTGGTTGGGCAGGCCCGGTTGGGCGTCGAACAGCCATGGCGCATCGCAGAATTCCACACCGTCCAGATCGCGGTCGGAGGTAGCGTCGTCCCGGCCGGTATAGATGTGGGAGGTGGCGAATACGGGAAGATAGATGCGGGCGACCAGCAACTGCGGCATCAGCAGGCGTGCCTGGTTCGGGCGCATGCTGATGAAAATGCCGGTGCCCGGGATCGTGTTCGAGCCGGGGGGCGGGCCCGCGGTGGCGTTCGGGCTTGGCTCCGTGTCGATGATGGGCGGCGTGCTCATGCCGCTGGTGTCCACTCCGCTGAGGGCGGCAGTGAAATTGGTTACGACCGTCAGACCCTCCACCTGGCCGCCGCGAGCCGCCAGCTCGGCTTTGAATGCGCTCGCTGCGCGCTGCGCGAAATCGTCGCTGGAGATCAGTACATAGACATGTCGCAGGCCGCTCTCGATCATGTGATCGGCGACCTGCGCACCCTCGGTTTCCGGCAACAGGCCGAACTCGCTGGTGCCGCCGGCCGGCAATTGGCGGTCGTCAGGATGATTGAGCGCCAGCAGCGGCACCGGCAATCGGGCCTGGCTGAACACCGCCGCCACTTCGCCGCGGGTCAGCGGGCCGACCACCAGTTGCGCACCATCGCTTACCGCCTGCTGATAGGCGGCCACGGCACCCTCGGCGGTGCCGTGGCTGTTGTAGACGCTCACCCTGGGGCGCGGCGCGTGGTTTTGCCCGGCATTGAAGTACGCGGCAAAAAAACCCTCGCGAATCGACCCGCTGGCGCCGGCAAAGTTGCCGTCGCTGGGTAGCAGCAACGCCAGCTGCGCGGGTACCTTGTAGCCCTCGCGCACATTGGCGTCGGGCCCTGGCAGCAAGGTGCCGACAGGCTGCTGCAACTCCGGCTGTGGTCGCGCAACGGCCACGCCGAGACGGCTCAGCGCCTCGTTGATCCATGGCAGCATGCGCTCGCCCGGCGCCATCGCGGCGGCGCGCTGTTGCAGCGGTTCGATCCCGACCTTGCTCAGCAGGCTGACGATCTGCTGGCGGTTCTGCGACTGATCGAGGCCGCCAAGCTGTTCATCCATCTGCGCCCGGGTGCGCGCCGCCCCCCAGTTGTCGCCGCTGGCTGCCATTGCACGGGCACGCAATTCCAGCAGCCGCAACTGCAGCGTCTGCGGCACGGTGACACTTGGCTGGGTGGTCAGCTGCAGCGCGGTAGCCGCATCATGGCGGCTGAGCGCGAGTTCGGCGCGCAGCAGGTCGAAGCGCAGCGGCTCATCCCCCGTCAGGCGCGGACGCCTGATTTGCGCGAGCGTTGGTGCGGCGCGTTCGATCTGGCCTTCCTGACGCCAGGCTTCGGCGGCCAGCAAGCGATAGCCGTCGCCGACGGCGGACTGACCGGCCAGCGCCAGATAGGCTTGCGCGGCCTCGTCGAACTGGCCCTGTTGCGCCAGCACGGCGGCACTCTGCGCGGCGGCGATTTCGGCCGGCGAACGCCGTACGTTGGTTGGCACACAGGCGGTCAGCACCAGTGCAAGCAGCAGTCCGATCGCGGCGGTTCGCGAGAGGCGCATGAGGCGCATGGGGTATCCCTTGATCGTCATGGTCGGCAATGCGCGATGATAGCTGATCGTATTGCCGGCTCGCGGCTGAGGAGTTTCCCCATGTCATCAGTTCAGCCAGGTTGCCTGTGGGTGGTCGCCACACCGATCGGTCATCGCGACGATTTCTCGATGCGTGCCATCGAGGCCTTGCGCGGCGTGGCGGTGATCGCCGCCGAGGACACCCGGCACAGTCGCCCGCTGCTGGTCCATCACGGCATCGACACGCCGTTGATCGCGCTGCATGAGCACAACGAGCGCGATGCGGTGGATGCCATCGTGCGGCGGCTGCAGGCGGGGGAGTCGGTGGCATTGATATCCGACGCCGGCACGCCGCTGATCAGCGACCCGGGTTTCCGGCTGGTGCGCGCAGCACGTGCGGCCGGCATCCGCTGCATCCCGGTGCCCGGTGCCTGTGCGGCGATTGCGGCACTGTCGGTCGCAGGCCTGCCCAGCGACCGCTTCGTCTTCGAGGGTTTCCTCGCACCCAAGGCGGCGGCACGACGCAGTCGCCTGCAGGAACTTGCTGGCGAAACGCGCACGCTGATCTTTTACGAGTCGTCGCATCGGGTGGCCGACAGCCTCGCCGACATGCGGGACATCTTCGGGCCGGCACGCGAAGCGGTACTGGCACGCGAACTGACCAAGATGTTCGAGACGGTGCTGGGCGAACCGTTGGCCGAACTGGCGGCGCGGGTTGCCGGCGATCCCGATCAGCAACGGGGTGAATGCGTGCTACTGGTCGCCGGTCGCGGCGAGGAAGCCGATGCGAAGCTGGTCGAGGGGAGGCGCATCTTCGCGATCCTTCGCGATGAACTGCCGCCAGCGAAGGCGGCCAAGCTGGCGGCAGCGATCACCGGCGCGCCACGCAAGGCGCTTTATGAAACGGGGAACGAGGAATCCCGCGAAGGGACCCTGCGGGGAGCGGGGAACGTGTAGGGCGGCGCGAGTCTCT
>JAPHUU010000443.1 GCA_026193555.1 Rhodanobacter sp. | reverse complement strand
ACCCCGCGGACATGGTTGGCGTTGATGTCCAGGCCCACGGCAAGTTCCTTTTCCGGATCGAGCGTCAGCATCGCGGCGGTGCTGCCCAGGGTCTCGGCCAGCACCACCGAGGCACCGCCGTGCAGCAGGCCATAGGGCTGGTGGGTGCGGTGGTCGACCGGCATCGTGCCCTGGAGCCAGTCGTCACCGACCGCGGTCATGCGGATGCCCAGCATCTCCATCATGGTGTTGGCGCTCCAGTCGTTGAGGCGCGCCAGGTCGGTGTCCTGTTTCCAGATGCTCATGGTTGATTCCTGAGGGCAAGGCCCGCATTGTTGTCCGCCATGATCGCCGCGACAATGCTGGACATTGTCCCGTCAACCGGAATCGGGTTGTGGGGCCGGCGCAGGAGCTGAGTAGAACCCCTTCGTGCATATCGTCACTCTGAAATTCTCAGGCCGCCAGTTTTCGGTGGCCGCGGGCGAAACCGTGCTGGAAGCAGCTCAACGGGCGGGCGTGGCACTGCCGTATTCCTGCCGCGCCGGTGTCTGCGGCAGCTGCAAGGCGACCTTGCTCGAAGGGCGCTGCGAATACCCGCGCAATCCGCCGTTGGCGTTGAACCCGGGTGCCCGGGCGCAACATGCGGTGCTGTTGTGCCAGGCGGTGCCGGCCAGCGATCTTGTGATCGAGGCGCGCGAGGTGGCCTCGGCACGGGATATCGCGCGGCGGCAGATCGAGGTGGTGGTGGCCGCCAGGGTGCAGCTGGCACCGGAGGTGATCGGGTTGCAGCTGCTGCCCGCGTCGGGCGAACCCAGGCTCAACTGGTTGCCTGGCCAGTATCTGGACGTGTTGCTGCAGGACGATCGGCGACGGCCGTTCTCGATCGCCAACGGGCCGCGCGCCGACGGCATGATCGAGCTGCACGTGCGGCATGTGGCCGGCGGCGGGTTCACCTCGTGGGTCAGCGACGAACTGCGCATCGGCGATCGGCTGCGGGTCGAAGGGCCACTGGGCACGTTCGTGCCGCGCGAGGATTCCGAGCGACCGATGGTGTTCATGGCCGGCGGTACCGGCTTTGCCCCGGTCAAGGCGATCGTCGAGCATTTCATGGCGCTGGGCACGCAGCGATCGATGCAGGTGTACTGGGGCGCGCGCAGCGCCGGCGACATCTATCTCCGTTCGCTGGCCGAGCGCTGGGCCAGCGACCATCCGAACCTGCAATTCCACCCGGTGGTGTCCGATCCGGAGCAGGCCATGGGTTTGCGTTGTGGTCTGGTGCACGAGGCGGTGCTGGAAGATCAGCCGGACCTGTCCGGCCACGAGGTCTACATGAGCGGGCCGCCGGCGATGATCCATGCCGGCCACCAGCTGTTTCTCGATGCCGGACTGCCGGAGTCGCGCCTGTACTACGACTCGTTCGAATATGCGCCGGATGTACTGGCGCAGATCATTGCGGCGCGCGCGGGCATCAGCGAAGCGTAGGAGCGCAGATGGGCGGGCGTTACTTGCTGCCCTTGGCGACCGGCAGTTGCGCCTGCTGCCAGGCGAGCATGCCGCCACCCAGGATGTAGACGCTGTTGAAGCCGGCCTTGACCAGACGCTGCGCAGCCTTGCTCGCGGTCTGGCCGGACCGGCAGATGATCACCACCGGCAGTTCCCTGGCGCTGGCCAGACTCTTGTTCTCCGGGTCGAACTGGCTCATTGCCACGTGGCGCGCCCCGGGGATGTGCGCCTTCTCGAAGTTGTCGCGGGGAGAAATGTCGATCAGCAGCGGAGTGTCGCGGTTGATCAGGATGGTGAGCCCGGCCGGGGTCAGCTCCTTGATCTTGCTGAACAGCTCGGCGACCTGCATGACGATCAACGCCACCAGCAGGATCACGAACAGGGCCGCCAGGGCCAGGTGATTGCCGAGAAATTCGGGCAGCTTGTGCAGGACTTCGTTCATCGTCATTCCAGGGCGCGGTGGCCGCGCCGATCCGGGTAAACCGGCGATTATACGGCCACTCCCCGATCGACACGCAGACCCGGAGTCCAGGCGATGCCGCGGTTCAGTCCCGGGTGATGTCGGGCAACCCGCTGGTCAGCCACCAATGCTTGGTGGCTTCGTCGTAATGCCAGGTCTGATGGTCGACGATCGAGCGCTCGGACTGGGTATGGATATTGATCACGCTGATGTGCACGGTCTGCTGCATGTCATCGGCACCGAGCGGCACCGGGCCGGCGCCGTTGTCGTAGTCGCTCACCCGCACCTGCTTGTAGCGGGCGACGTCCAGCTTGCTGAGCGGGTGTGCGGCGCGGAGCGTCGGATCGATGAATTGCGCGGCGCTCTGGAAGTCACCCCAGCGCAGGGTGTTGCCGTAGGCGGTGATGGTCGTGGTCAGCGTGTCGCTGCGCCTTTGCGTGGCGCAGCCTGCCAGCAGCACGGTCAGCAGGGCAAGGATGCTCAGGATGCGGCGCATGGGTTGTTCCCCGATGGATGTGCGGTCATTCTGCCGCAAGCGGCAGCCGACGTCTGTCATGAACTCTGGATGCGCCGTTTGGCCACGAAGCGCGCCTGAAGCGTGGCGGCGGGCTGTCCATCGCTGCCGGGCACCACGCAGGCGACCTCGATGCGCGCCCGGCCGCGGCTGGCGAGTGTGCGGAAGAACGTGGCCCAGTCGGCCTCGGCGGCCAGTCGCGACTCGCTGCGAAGATCCTGCCACAGCGGCGCCAGATAGCGCACGGTGGATTCGGCCACGAACACATCGCAGTCCTCACCGCGTCGGCGCAGGGCCAGCTCCACCAGCGCCCAGCCACTCAGCGTCATCAGGCTCACCAGACTGCCGCCGAACGCGCAGCCCTTGTCGTTGACGTTCGGGGCCAGCGGTGCGAGCAGGGTCAATGCATCGTCGCTGCAAGGGCCCAGCTGCAGGTCCATGGCGTGGGCCAGCGGAATTTCGTTGCGGATGAACTGGATCAGTTGCTGGGCATCGGACAGGTGGTCGATCATGGTCACGTGAATTGGGCATCCCAAGGATAAACAGGGCGCCAGTGTAGCGGGCTGTCCTACACTGGCGCCCATCGCAGCAACCGGATGCCACGCGCAGTGCAGCGGCCCCTCCCAGTGAACCCGGACCCAGTGCCCGCCCGGATCGTGGTGATCACCCGGCCCGCCGGCACCGCCGCCGCGCTGACGCGGCGCGTGCGTGCGTGCGGCGGCGTGCCGTTGCTGCTGCCGGCGAGTGCGTTGCGCCGCGTGGACGATGAAGCGTGTGCGCGCACGGCCCTGCAGCAGGCGCTGGCTGACGACGTACTGATCTTCACCAGTCCCGCCGCCGTGCGTTTCGCCGCCGCGCTGGCGCCATTGCAGACGATGGCCACCGTGCTGGCCGTGGGGCAGGCCACCGCATTGGCCTTGCGCCGGCACGGTGTGCGCCACCCGCTGACGCCGGTACGGCAGGACAGCGAGGGTCTGCTCGATCACCCGGCGCTGCAGCTCCTGCGCGGACGTCGGGTCAGCCTGATCGGTGCGGCACAAGGGCGCGGCTTGCTGCGCGAACAATTGCGTTCGCGTGGCGCGCACCTGCGCGAGCTGCATGTCTACCGACGCGTGGACCCGAGGCTGGATCGGCGCCATCTGGTGGCGCTGGGTCAGTTGCCATCGTCGGCGCGGGTACTGTTGTCCAGCACCGACGCCTTGCGCACGCTGCGGCGGCTGTTGCCCGGGTCGGCATGGCGGCGGCTGAGCGCGGCCGTCGCGGTGGTCAGCAGCGAGCGCCTCGCGGCGGCGGCTCGCGATGCCGGGTTCGTGCACATCGTGCGAGCGGCATCGGCGCTGTCGAGCGACCTGATCGACGCCGCCCTGGGCGTCGATCGAGCTGCGTGACCCCGAGGGGGAGTCTGCGCGGCAGAAGCGTCAGTGGCTTCGCGGTTTCGCCCCGCTTTTCCGTACCTTTTCGCTGATTGGCTGGGACTATTCGCCTGAAACGATCGAAAAGGTGGCCGCAACGGCCGTGGCCGGACTCCCCGGGTTCCACCGCCCGGGCTCCCGGCCCCACCACAAGGGCATTTTCAGCTTCGAACGCAGGCGCAGGGGCTGGTAGCATGGACACATGAGCAACGTCGACACGTCCAATCCGTCCGCCGCGCCCGAGGGCGCCCGCCCCGAGTCCCCGCGCGCTGAGGCCACGCCTCCGCGTGCGGCGTCAGGTGCGCCGCAGCCGCGGCAGCCGCGTCCACGCGGCGGTGGCAGTCTGGCGCTGGCCTTGCTGCTGGCGCTGCTGGCGTTGGGTGCCGCCGGCTATGTTGGCTGGCGTCAGTGGCAACAGGAACAGGGCAGCGCCACCGACAGCCAGGGACTGGCCAGCCTGCAGCAGCAGGTGGCGACGCTGGAGAGCACCGTCACCGGCATCAGTGGCGAGCGCGCCAGCCTCGATCAGCGTTTGAGCGATGCGGCCCAGATCAATCGTTCACTGCGCGAGGAGTTGCTGAGTCAGGCCGAACGCACTCGCAATCTGGAGGATGCGGTGGCCAAGCTCGCGGAGAAGAGCCTGTCCGCCCATGACGCCATGCTGCTGGACGAAACCGAATCGCTGCTGCGCATGGCCAGTGAGCGTTACACACTGTTCCACGACGCGCGTGGCGCGGCCGCCGCCTATGCGCTGGCCGACCAGACCCTTGCCGCGGTGAACGACGGCGCATTCAGCGGCCTGCGCCAGAGCATCGATGCCGAACACGATGCACTGATGAGGAGCCAGCCCGCGCGTCAGGCTGGTGCGTTGCAGCAGCTGACCGCATTGCGCGCGACGCTGGCCACGCTGCCGCTGAAGCCGCTCGACCATCCGGATACCACGCAGGTGCAGGGCGTGTGGTCGCGCATCACCCACGCGCTGGCTGGAGTGATCAGTGTGCAGCGCGATACCGGTGCGCCGCTGGCGGTCGCCGATGCCCGCCTGGCACGCGAACTGGCCTCGCTGGATCTGGCGCAGGCACAGGCCGCCTTGCTTGCCTACGACCGTCCCGCCTACGCCGCCGCATTGCAGCGCGTCGATACGGCCTTGTCGACCCAATTCGACGGCGATGATCCGGCGGTGCAGCAGGCTCGGGCGATGCTGCCACCGCTGGCCGCCGCGCTATCTTCAGGCCCTCCGGTGCCGCTGGGGGCCGCCTTGAATGAATTGCGCAATCTGCGTGCGGTGCATGCGCTGACCCCGGATTCAGGTCCCGCCGCGCCCAGCACCACCCGTGGCCCCGCGAAGACGGGCGGAGTCCGGCGATGAGGCTGTGGCGCTGGATATTGCTGCTGGTCCTGCTGGCGGCGTTGGCGGCGTTCGGCTGGCATTGGGTTGCCGCCGATCCCGGCTATGTTTTGTTGCGCCTGCGCGGATGGCGGGTCGAAACCAGCGTGGTCGCCGCCTTGCTCATCCTGTTGCTGGCCTGGGGCGTGTTGACCCTGGCGTGGCGAGTGCTGCGCTGGCCGTTCGGCGCCTTTTCGCGGCGGCACCGTCAACTCAGCCAGCGGCGGATGGGCGATGGACTGATCGCCTTGGCCGAAGGTCGGCATGGTGATGCCGAGCGCGATCTCGGTCGTGCATCGCGGCTCGACAGCCTGCGCGCTCCGGCCCTGCTGGCCTCGGCGGAGGCGGCTGCGCGACGCGGCGAACACAGCCGCGCGATGGAGACGCTCGATCAGGCTTCGCAATCCGCGCCGCAGGCGGCCCGCGTGCTGCGCGCCCGCATGCTGCGCCGCGAAGGCAAGCCGGAAGAGGCGCTTGCGCTGCTGGCCGCCGACGCCGACAAGGGCACGCTGACGCCGGGAGGCTGGCGTGAGCTGGCACTGGCGGGGCTGGCCAGCGGAGATGTCCGTCGCGCCTATGTGGCACTCGACCCGCTGCAGAAGAGCGGGGCCCTGGGGAGCCGGGGCTACTGCAAGCTCGAGGCGAAGGTACTCACCGCCACCCTGAATGCGGCAGCCGATGGCGCCACCCTCAATGCGCTGTGGTCGAAACTGCCGAAGGCACAGCGGCGGGTGCCTGCGGTGATCGATGCGTATGCGCGTCGCGCGGCGGGCTTCGGCCTCATTCTGCCGGCGATGGACGAACTGGAGTCCGCCTTGCGCCGCGAGTGGTCGTCGCAGTTGATCGCGACCTACGGCGCGTTGGGCGGCGAAGACCTTGCCGCACGCTTGCGCCGAGCCGAGGGCTGGCTTGATGCCCACCCCAATGACGCGAGTCTGTTGCTCACGCTGGGTCGCATGTGTCTGCGCATGGACCAATGGAACAGGGCACGCCAGTTTCTCGAGCGCTCGCTGGCGCTGGCACCCAGCGCGCTGGCCTGGGAAAGCCTTGGCGATACGTTCGCCGGCCAGGACGATGGCGTGCTGGCACAGCTTTGCTATCGCAATGCGCTGGCGTTCGGGCGCGGCGAGGCGACGCGCCCCCTGCCGGGCCGATCATCCGGCAAGAACATGGACACCCGCCCGATCGCGATCGAGGATCGCGACCAGCACGGTTTGCCACGCTTGCGCGAGTGAGTCGCGCGGCGCGCCGGGTCAGGCGACCGAGATGGCCAGGGCAATGGATCCCGCATTGATCGCGGTGAGGGTCAGGGCGATCAGGAAGGCCGCATCGGCGATCCGCTCCAGCCGGTGATTGCGTCGAATACTGCGCGTGCGCAGCGCCCAGTAGGAAAGCAGACATGCGAGCAGGTACAGCATCGCGTCGGCGACCAGCAGGTCATCCACGAACAGGTCGGCCTTGCGCAGCGCGATCACCACCCGAATGATGCCGATCACGGTGAGGCATACACCGACCATTGCCGCCGACGCGGTGAAGATGTGCACACAGAGGTCGTGGTCGAACGGATCGGGTTGCGGGCGGTGCTGACTCATGGTCTGACCGGGAGTAGCGAAGGGCGACTCAGCAGCAGACCGCGCGGCGCGGACGAGGTTGCAGCAGGCCGCGCCGCCGTTCAGCCGGCGTCGCGTTTGCGGCGGCGGTGCACGTGATCTGTAGCCGGAAGTGGCCCCGTGTCAGTCACTCTATTGCGGTTCACCGGGCTGGCGTCACACTGGCGAACCTCGGACGTCCAACGAACAAGCGGCGGCATGCAAAAGAAACCGATTTTCTTCGATCCCACCGGTCGGCGGGCCAGTCACATCTCGCGGCTGGGCGTGCTGGCGGCGGTCATCAGTACGCTGTTTGTGCTGGCGTTCGCGGCCAGCCTGCTGATCGGGCCGGGCATGGCCGGCCTGCAGCTGGGCAGTCGTGGCAGGAAACTGCATGCGGTGGCGGTGGTGCCTTCGCTGTTGAAGCCGGCAGCACGGCTGGCTGCCGAGGTGCGGGCCAGGCAGAAGCTGCTGCACCCGCTGCGCGTGAAGAATCCGCGCAACAATCCGGCCAGGGCGTTGCCGTCATCACTGGACAAGCCGGCGGGTCGCGCACTGGCGATCGGCTTCTACGTCAACTGGGACGACGGCAGCTACCCCTCGCTGAAACGCGCGCTGCCCACGCTGGACTGGGTGATACCCACCTGGTTGCGCCTGAGCGGGCCGGACATGGCGTTGACCTCGAGCATCGACGCCAAGGCGCTGAACCTGATTCATCGGGTCAAGCCGTCGATCCCGATCCTGCCACTGCTGCAGAATGCCGCCGACAGCACGTGGGACGGCAACGGGCTGGCCCGGCTGCTGGCCGATCCGGTCAGGCGCCAGCAGCGCATCGCGCAGATCGTGGCATTTGTGGCCGCCAACAAGTTCCAGGGCGTGACCGTCGATTTCGAGGAGGTGCCCGAGGATGCGCAGAAGCCTCTGAAGACGTTTTTGTCCGAGCTGTCCGATGCGTTTGCGCCACATGGCTGGGCGATCGTGCTGACGGTGCCGTTCGATGATGCGTCGTGGGACTACACGGGCGACGCCGACATCGTCGATTTCGAACTGCTGATGGCATACGACCAGCACTGGGCCGGCAAGGATCCAGGCAGCATTGCGGCGCAGGACTGGT
>JAPHUU010000054.1 GCA_026193555.1 Rhodanobacter sp. | reverse complement strand
CCACGAATCAGGCTGAACAGGACGGCGCCGAGCAGGCCCAGGGGCACCACCAGCAGGACGGAAACCGGGATCGACCAGCTTTCGTACAGCGCAGCCAGACTCAGGAACACGACCAGAATCGACAGCAGCATCAACAGCGTGGCCGAATTGCCGGAGAGGATTTCCTGGTACGACTGGCCGGTCCAGTCGTAGCCGAAGCCCTTGGGCAGATCGTCGCTGACAATCTGTTCCATGGTTTTCATCGCTTCGCCCGACGCGTGTCCCGGTGCCGGCGAGCCCACCACTTCCACCGCCGCGTAGCCGTTGAAGCGATCCAGCGATGGCGAGGAGGTGATCCACTTCGCCTTGATCACGTTCGATAGCGGGATCATCGCGGGCGTCCCGTCGGCGGCTGTCTGCGTCGCGCTCGGCGTGTAGATGTGCTGGAGCGCGCCGGGGCCATCGCGAAACTTCGCGTCGGCCTGCATGATCACCCGCTTGATGCGGCCCTGGTAGGAAAAGTCATTGACGTAGACCGGCGCCAGCATCAACTGGATAGCGTTGTAGATATCTCCCACCGACAGCCCCATGGATTGGGCCTGCACGCGATCCACGTCCAGTTGGAGTTGCGGCGCATCCTCCAGCCCGTTCTGGCGCACGCTGACCAGGGTCGGGTTCTGGCTGGCCTTGCCCAGCAGGCTGTTGCGCGCACGGGTCAGCGCCGCGCGGCCTGCGCCCGAGCGATCCTGCAGATACATGTCGAAGCCACCGAACCGCCCCAGGCCGCGCACGGTGGGCAGATTGACCACGAACACCTCGGCGTCGCGCACCTGCTGCAACGCCGCGTTGATGCGCTGGATGAATTGATCGGCGGTGGCATCGCGCTTTGACCAGTCCTTGAGCCGGATGAAGTTCATGCCCGCATTTTCGCCACTGCCGATGAAACTGAAACCGGTCACCTGCAGCACGCCATCCACGGCCGGGTCCTTGCGCAGAATGGCGCGCATCTGGTTCATCACCTGCGTGGTGCGAGCGATGGTCGCTCCCGGAGGCAGCTGCACGACGGCGAATGCATAGCCCTGGTCTTCCTCAGGCAGAAAGCTGCCGGGCAGGCGCGTGTACAGGAAGCCCCCGAGTATCGCGACCACTACGAAAACCAGCATCCAGCGCGGCGCATGCCGGACGGCACGCCCGACGTGGCCAACGTAGATGTCCGTCATCCGGGCAAACAGGCGGTTGAACGCGCGGTACACGAAGTTCTTCGGTTCTTCGTGCACGGGCTTGAGGAAGCTTGCGCACAGCGCAGGGGTGAATGACAGCGCCAGGAACGCCGAGAAGCCCATCGAAAGCGCGATGGTCAGAGCAAACTGCTTGTAGATCACGCCGGTGGCGCCCGGTTGCAGCGCCGACGGGATGAAGACCGCCGCCAGCACCACCGTGATCGCTACCACGGCGCCGGTGATCTGGGTCATCGATTTGCGAGTAGCCTCCCTTGGCGGCAAGCCCTCCTCGGTCATGATGCGTTCGACGTTTTCGATCACCACGATCGCGTCGTCCACCACGATACCGATCGCCAGCACCATGCCGAAAAGAGTCAGCTGGTTGATGGTGAAGCCGAGCACCAGCATGCCGAGGAACGTCCCCAGCAGGGCGACCGGGATCACCAGCGTCGGGATGATGGTGGCGCGGATGTTCTGCAGGAACAGCAACATCACCAGAAACACCAGCATGATCGCCTCGATCAGCGTCTGTATCATCTCGTCGATGGATATCTTGACGAAGCGGGTGCTGTCGTAGGGGCTGAACCAGCTCACGTCCGAGGGGAAGCTCGATGCCAGGTCGTCCATCTTGCCGCGCACGGCGCTGGCCACGTCCAGCGCGTTGGCGCCAGGCAGCAGCTGCACCGCGAATGCCGCGATCGAATCACCATTGTAAGTGATGTTGAAGCCGGTGCGCCCCGGGCCGAACCCGACCCGTGCCACGTCGCCCAGGGTCACCGTCGTGCCGTCGCGGTTGGCGCGCAGGATGATGCCCCTGAACTGCTCGGGCGTGGTGAAGCGACTTTCGGCGGCCACGCTGGCGGTAAATCCCTGGCCAGCCGGCGCCGGGTCGGCACCGATCGAGCCTGCCGCAAACTGCACGTTCTGTGCCTTCACCGCGGCGAGTACCTGACTGGCTGACAGGCCGTAGCCCTGCAGCTTCTCCGGATTCAGCCAGATACGCATTGCAAACTCGGCGCCGAATTGTCGAGTACTGCCAACGCCCGGCACGCGGGAGATCTGGTCGATCACCTGTGAGGCAAGGATGTCGTTGAGCTTGGCGCTGTTGATGCCCGGGGCATTGCTGCGCAGGGCAACCACCATGAGGAAGTCGCTGTTCGCCTTCGCCACCACCACGCCCTGCTGGGTGACTTCCATCGGCAGACGAGGCGTGGCCAGCGCCACCTTGTTCTGCACCTGCACCTGGGCAACATCCGGATTGGTGCCGGTCTCGAAGGTAAGGGTGATGCTGGCGTTGCCACTGGAACTGGACGAGGAGCTGAAGTACAGCAGATGGTCGATGCCGGTGAGTTGCTGCTCGATCACCTGGGTGACCAATTTCTCGGTGGTGTTGGCGCTGGCACCGGGGTAGCTCGCGCTGATGTTGATCTGCGGCGGGGCGATCGATGGATAGGACTCCACGCCCAGGTTGAGAATCGCCAGCATGCCACCGAGCGAGATGAGGATAGCCAGCACCCAGGCGAAAATCGGGCGGTCGATGAAGAAACTCGGCATGGAGACGCTCCGTTACTTGCCGCTGACGGCAGCAGTGCCAGCGCTCGGCTTGGCGGTGGTGTTGTCGTCATGCGGCCAGGGCAGCGCCTTGACCGACATGCCTTCCCTGGCCTTTTGCACACCAGAAACGATGATCCGGTCTCTGGCCTGGAGGCCGGTGGTGACGACCCAGTCGCCACCGCGCATGTCACCGGTGCTGATGTCCTTGCGCT
>JAPHUU010000358.1 GCA_026193555.1 Rhodanobacter sp. | reverse complement strand
GCGGATTGTCGGTCACCGCGCTGTCGGACAAGGACAAGGCTGACATCAAGCTGGCCGCCGAGATCGGCGCCGATTTCCTCGCGGTATCGTTCGTGCGTTCGGCCGATGACATGCATCAGGCGCGGCGGCTGCTGCACGAGGCGGGTGGAAGGGCTTCGCTGGTGGCGAAGATCGAGCGCGCCGACGCGATCCCCGTGCTGGGCGAGATCATTGATGCCTCCGACGTGGTGATGGTGGCGCGTGGCGATCTGGGCGTGGAGATCGGCGATGCCGAATTGCCGGGCCTGCAGAAAAAGATCATCCGCGAATCGGTGCAGCGCAACCGGGCGGTGATCACCGCTACCCAGATGCTGCAGTCGATGGTGCGTTCGCCGATCCCGACCCGCGCCGAAGTGCTGGATGTGGCCAATGCGGTGATCGACGGCACCGATGCGGTGATGCTGTCCGAGGAGACTGCCGCCGGCGCACACCCGGACAAGGCGGTGGCGGCGATGCGCCGGATCTGCCTGGGTGCCGAACGCCAGTTCGAGCCGAAAGAGGACTTGAAGGCGGGCGGCCATCGGCTCGATCGCACCGATCAGGCGATCGCGCTGGCGGCGATGATGCTGGCCGGCGAGCTGGGCGTGCGCGCCATTGTCGCGATGACCGAGTCCGGCGCCACTGCGCAGTGGCTGTCACGCTACCGCACGGCGGTGCCGATCTACGCGCTCTCGCCACTGGCCGATGCACGGCGGCGCATGCTGGTGTTGCGCGATGTGCACCCGGTGGCGTTCAGCAACATCGGCCAGAATTCAGCGGCCAATGCGCGCGCCGCGGTACAGCAGCTGTTCGTCCAGGGCCGCCTCAGTGTGGGCGACCGCGTAGTGCTCACCCATGGCGATCATGTGGGCCAGGGCGGTGGAACCAATACCCTCAAGCTGCTTGCGGTCGATGTCGGCGGCATGGTGGAGAGCCTGCGCGACTTGTAACGCACCGCCGATGCGAAAGAACCAGCTCCCGTGATGTATCGGGATACTTCACGGGAGCTGGCCAATGAAAACCACGTTGCACACAGTTGATTGGTACTGGATGATCGAACATCTCGCGACAGCCGTCGCCGGCACCTGTCGCGCACCGGGCGTTCGTGGTCTGGTCGGCCTGTGGCATCGCTTGCGTGTTGTCCACACAACGCCGCAGCGGAACCGGCCATGACGCCAGCATCGCGCCGGGCCGCTAAACTGTGGTCGTCCGTCTTTCGTTCCACGCAGGAGATCGTCATGAATACCAAGCTTCGTCCGCTTCGTCAGGGCCTGATGCTGGCGCTGTTGCTGGGCTTTGTGGCGCCCGTGCTGGCCCAGTCACGCAAGGTCGGCCCGAACGATCTCTACCGCTACTGGATCTTGCTCAACACGTCGGTGCAGATGGACGCCCCGAACAGCGGCCTGAACCTGGACAAGCCCGGTTGCGCGGCAGTGTCCTACACGGTGGGGTCCGATGGCGTGCCGATGGATGTGCAACTGGTGAAGCTGGTGCCAAAGAGCGATCTGGGACCGATGGCGCTCAGTGCGGTAAGGAATTTTCGCTACGGTCCCTCGTTGACCAACCGTATCGGTGAGCCGGTGGCCACGTATTACATCGTTCCATTCAATATGCCCACCGACAAGGTGCAGCGCCAGCAGCTGATCGATGCCTGCAAGCTGCCCGGCTATGCCCCTGGCTGACCACCCGTCGGGGCAGGTGCGTCGGGCTCGGCGATCTGGCCTATAATTGCCGCTTTGAATCGTGCCGCTTCGGTCCCGAGGCGGCTTCAACCTTGCGCGCGCTGGCACGCCCTGGCATCACGGAGTCGTCATGAGTATTGAAGATCTTGAAAGCATCGCCTTGGCCATGGTCGCGCCCGGCAAGGGCATCATCGCCATCGACGAGTCGACCAACACGATCAAGAAGCGCTTCGAGGCCGTCGGCATCGAGAACACCGAGGAAAACCGCCGCGCCTATCGCGAGCTGTTGCTGACCACGCCGGGCCTGAACGAGAACATCTCCGGGGCGATCCTTTACGACGAGACGATCCGTCAGTCGACCAGGGACGGGGTGCCGTTCACCCAGCTGATGAAGAAGCTGGGGATCATCCCCGGTATCAAGGTCGACAAGGGCCCGCAACCGCTGGCCGGTTTTCCGGGTGATGTGGTCACCGAAGGCCTGGACGGTCTGCGCGAGCGCCTGCAGGAGTACGCGAAGCTCGGTGCGCAGTTCGCCAAGTGGCGGGCGGTGATCAACATCAGCGAGGACAATCCCAGCTCCACCGCGATCGAGGCGAACTGCCACGTGCTGGCACGCTACGCCGCACTGTGCCAGGAAGCCGGCATCGTGCCGATGGTCGAGCCCGAGGTGATCATGGACGGGGACCACAGCATCGAGGTCAGCTACGAAGTGCACGAGGCCGTGCTGCGCAGCCTGTTCAACGCGCTGTACGAGCAGAACGTGATGCTGGAAGGCACCATTCTGAAAGTCAGCATGGTCCTTCCGGGCAAGGATTCGGACGAACAGGTCGATGCCGAGGAAGTGGCCGAAGCCACCGTGCGCGTGCTCAAGAGCTCCGTGCCGGCCTCGCTGCCGGGCATCGTGTTCCTCTCCGGCGGGCAGACCGACGAGCAGTCCACCGCACACTTGAATGCGATGAACTGCATCGGGCCGCATCCGTGGCCGCTGTCGTTCTCCTATGGCCGCGCCATGCAGCAAGCGGCACTCAAGCTGTGGGCCAGGGACATGAAGGCGAACTACGCCGAGGCGCAGAAGACGGTCTATGCCCGTGCGCGTGACAACGGTCTGGCCGCGCTGGGACAGTGGAACGGCTGATCGTCGATGGCATGAGTGGCCCTGCGACGGGACACAGCAAAACGGGCGCCTTGCGGCGCCCGTTTTTTTTTGTCGTCTGAGCTGTGGATCGATCAGAAGCGGTATTCGGCGCTGGCCGAGATCATGTCGGTGCTCAGGTTCACGTTGTGCTTCCTGGCATCGTAGTAGTCGTAGTTCAGACCGACGCTGAGATTGTCGCTGATGTTGTAGCCAACACCGGCGCCGGCGTACCAGCTGTTGTTGTTGATGCCTTGGCGGATCGGGTTGGAGTCATTGCTCAAGCCGTGGCCAGTCCAGCTGTAGAGGCCGGCACGACCACTGAGGTACCAGTTCGAGGAGAGGTCGAAACGACCGTTGGCGCCGACAGTCCAGCCGTGCAGTTGCGACTTGGTCGGGTTGACCACCGGCTGACTGTTGAAGATGTTCTTGGTGTGGATGTTGCCCAAGTCGTTGTAGCCCAGTTCCGCACCCAGCGCGAAGTTCGGTGCCAGCGACCAGCGGTAGCCACCGTTGAGGGCGTAGCCGGTGTCATGGCCGTCGTACGGCCCCTGATTGATCGCCGTACGCCCGACATTGGCGTTGACGAACCAGCCCGCACTGTCGGTTGGCGCATTCTGCGCTAACACGGCGGGAACGGCCAGCAGGCCGGCGGTGCCAAGAGCGAGGGTGAGCAAGGTCTTTTTCATTTTCATGGGGATTCTCCAGTTGTCATGGCAGTCGGCCCTGAGGGGATGGCCGCTGCTGCGAGTGCGCCAGCCAAGTTGATTGGCGACACTTGCACGGTTAGATGGAGCGATCCCCGGAAGATTCAATACTTGTTAGTGCAGTATTAAGCCGGGGTTAATGCGAGCGCCAAGGCAGCGCCGCACAAGGGTCTCCACCAGTCGGCCTTCGATAACGGGTCATCCGCCATGCTCTCCGCCTCGCCGTACGCGGGGCGGGCGGGGGCCGCGCGACATCGACCCGCCGGATCGGCGACAATGCGCGTTTTGTGCCTTCCGGAGACCGCCCGATGACCACCCGCCGCGAACTTGCCAACGCCGTGCGCGCCCTCGCCATGGATGCCGTCGAGGCCGCCAGGTCCGGTCACCCGGGCATGCCGATGGGCATGGCCGACATCGCCGAGGTGTTGTGGAACGACTTTCTGCAGTTCAATCCGTGCAACCCGAAGTGGTTCAACCGCGATCGATTCGTGCTCTCCAACGGCCACGGCTCGATGCTGCAGTACGCGCTGCTGCATCTGACCGGGTTCGATCTGCCGATGGAGCAGTTGAAGCGCTTCCGTCAGTTGCATTCCAGGACTGCCGGTCATCCGGAAGCCAGCGAAACCCCCGGCGTGGAGACCACCACCGGCCCGCTCGGCCAGGGCTTGGCCAACGCAGTCGGCTTTGCGCTGGCGGAAAAGGTGCTGGCGGCGCATTTCAACCGGCCCGGTCATGCGGTGGTCGACCATCACACTTATGTGTTCCTCGGCGACGGCTGCCTGATGGAAGGTATTTCGCACGAGGTGGCTTCGCTGGCCGGCACCTGGCAGCTGGGCAAACTGGTCGCGATCTATGACGACAACGGCATCTCGATTGACGGCGAAGTGCACGGCTGGTTCACCGACGATACGCCGGCGCGCTTCGAGGCCTACGGCTGGAACGTGATCCGCAGTGTCGACGGACACGACGCCGAGGCCATCAAGCAGGCCATCGCCCAGGCAACCACGCGCAGCGACAAACCGACCCTGATCTGCTGCAAGACGATCATCGGTTTCGGCGCGCCGCACAAGCAGGGCAAGGAAGAGAGTCACGGCGCACCGCTGGGCAAGGATGAG
>JAPHUU010000347.1 GCA_026193555.1 Rhodanobacter sp. | reverse complement strand
TCGCCTGGCTGGTGCGCCGGCATCTGCTGATGAGCACCACCGCGCAGCGCCAGGACATCACCGATGCGGAGGTGGTGCACCGGTTTGCCGAGCTGGTTGGCGACCAGACACGGCTCGATCAGCTGTACCTGCTGACCATCGCCGACATCATCGGTACCAGTCCGCGATTGTGGAACAGCTGGAAGGATCGGTTGCTGTCGGATTTGTACACGTCTACCCGTTACGCCTTGCGCAGCGATGTCGAATTGCCGCGTGATGCCGATGTGCGCGTGCGCGAATGCTCCGAGCATGCGCTGGCCCTGCTGATGAACGATGGTTTCGCTGAGGCCGATGTGGTGAAGGTGTGGTCGGATTTTCCGCAGCTCAGCTTCCTGCGCCACCGGCCTGAGCAGATCGCGTGGCAGACCGCCGCGATCCTGCATGCAAAAGGTGCCGTGCCGCTGGTGGCGGTGCAGCCCCTGTCGGTGCGCGGCAGCACCGAGCTGTTTGTCCGCGCGCCGGATCGTGACGGGCTGTTCGCAACGGTCACCGCCGTACTGGATCGGCTGCACTTTTCGGTGATGGAAGCGCGCATCCTGAGTTCGTCGGCCGGCATGGCGCTGGATACCTTCCTGCTGCTGGAAGGCGACAACCAGGAACCGGCCAGTGCGGCGCGCGCCGAGGAGCTGCAGCAGCGATTGCATCGCGCGCTGGCGCAATCGGCCGGTGTGCAGCCGAGCAAGCGTGGCATGTCACGGCATCAGAAGCATTTCCAGATGACCCCCAGGATCAGTTTTCATGCCGCAGGCGGTCGCACCCAGCTGGCGTTTGTCGGTACGGATCGGCCGGGTTTGCTGGCGGCACTGGCCCAGGTGATGCTGCAGACCGATGTGCGTGTGCACGACGCACGCATCACGACCTCCGGCGAACGGGTAGAGGATTTCTTCCAGTTGACCGATCGGAACGATGCGCCGCTCGATGCTGCGCACCAGGAGCGTCTGCTGCAGGCATTGCTGGCGCGGATCGGTACCTCCGGGGACTGACCGCCCCGAGGTTCGCCCAGCGCAAGCGGGCCGATTGACGGCGGCCGGCGGAGGCGATTCCCCTGCGCCGCATGGCTGGCGATGAGGGCGCGCTATCATGGCGGCCGCTGCGGCTTGCAGCGGTTACTCGCGTACTCGCCATGACCTATCTGCTGACCAAGACCCTGCATCTGCTGTTCGTGATGGCCTGGATGGCCGCGGTGTTCTACCTGCCGCGGATCCTCGTGAATGTAGCCGAGACCCGCGACGAGGCGGCCGTGCAGAGGCGGCTTCACTTGATGGGGCGGCGCTTGTACAAGTTCGGCCACTACATGTTCGGCATCGCATTCGTGCTTGGCCTGGCGCTGTGGCAGGGCTGGCGGATATTCCCCGGCGTGCTGCCGAACGTCATCGGTTCGATGCACTGGATCGACGCCAAGCTGGCCCTGGTCGCGGCGTTGCTGATCTATTTCAGCTGGTGCGGGCGCCTTCTCAAGCGCTCTGAAGCCGGCGGTGCGCTGCCGTCGTCGCTGGCGTTGCGCTGGATCAATGAATTGCCCGTGCTGCTGCTGATCGGCGCGCTCTATCTGGTGCTGGCCAGGCCTTTCTGAAGCGTCACGACGATGGACACCCCGGCTGCAGCGAAGTCGCCGGGGATCAGCAGCACAGACAGCAGCGGCCGCGAATCAGCCGGCCAGTGACAGCCGCATGCCCAGGTCCAGCAGTGGTGCGGCGACCAGCAGGCGTGCCAGCAGCAGCCCGAGCATTACCGCCATCGGCGCAAAGTCGATGTTGCCGGCCACCAGTTTGCCGTGCAGCGGACGCAGCAGCGGCTCAACGATGCTTCCAGCCAATCGCAGCAGCGGTTGGCGACGATCCACGGCAAACATGCTCAGCAACGACCAGCCGAAGATCAGCACCAGGTAGAACACGAGAACAAAATCGACCAGCTCCGCCAGCGCCAGCACCAGCAGGCCGGCAACGTGCGGCATCACGCCGAGCAGGGTGAATAGCAGCAGGCGTTTCAGCACCATCGCCAGCCAGGCCAACAGCACCGCCGCCAGGTTGATCCGGCGCCAGTTCGGCAGCACACGTCGCAGCGGCGCCAGCACCGGATTGGTATAGCGGTAGATGAACTGGCTCAACGGGTTGTTGAAGTCCGCGCGACACGCTTCGGCCAGCAGGCGCAGCAGCAACAGCGTGAGTGCCGCATCGAAGGCCAGTTCGACCAGCATCGAAAGCGCGTTCAGCAGGTAGCTCACGACACGGCATCCAGTTCGGCAGCCAGGGTGACACCGCGATCCGTCGCGGCAGCCACCGCGCGGGCCACCATGCGCGGCAGGCCATCGGCGCTGAAGCTTTCCAACGCAGCCTGAGTGGTGCCGTTGGGCGAGGTGACGCGCTTGCGCAACAGAGCCGGGTCCTCACCGCCCTCCATCAGCATGCGGCCGGCACCCAGGCAGGTTTGGGCTGCCAGCGCCCGGGCGGTTTCCCGTGGCAGGCCTTGCGCAACGGCCGCATCCTCCATTGCCTCGACCATGGCGAAGAAATACGCCGGTGCCGAGCCGGAGATCGCCGTCACGGTGTCCATCAGGACCTCGTCGTCGATCCAGCGGGTGATTCCGGCCGTATCCATGATGTGCTGCGCCAGCGCCCTCTGCGCGGGGCTGACCCGGTTGTTGGCGCACAGGCCCGTGGCACCGGCACCGATCAGCGCCGGCGTGTTCGGCATGCAGCGGACGATGGGCAATGAGCCGAACCAGCGCTCCAGCTGATCCAGTCGCACGCCCGCGGCGATCGAGATCAGCAGTGGCCGATCGCGCTGCAGGGTGTCGCGCAGTTCGGCTTGGATGGCCGGCATGATCTGCGGTTTGACCGCCAGCACGATCACCTCGGCGTCAGTCGCTGCGAGCTGGTTCTCGGCGAAACAGGCGACGCCGAAATCGCGGCCGAGTGACTGACGTGCCTCGGCCTGCGGCTCCGCGACGCGAATGTCGGTTGCAGGCATGCCGGTTTGCAGCAGCCCGCCGATCAGGCTGCGTGCCATGTTGCCGCCGCCGATAAAGGTGATGTGTGTCATGCGGGTTTCCTTGGTGATTGCATGCCGCCTACCTTACCGGACGTGGCGACTCAGCGAAGCACCTTCAACCATTCCGGGCACCAGATCCCTGGCTGGGCAGGGTGCAGCCACTTTGCGTAACCGTGACGGGAAAGACTGGCCGCACAGCCTGCCGCACGAGTAGTATCGATACGGCTGCAAGAAGGGGGCGGGCATTTGGTGCCGCCGGTCATGAGGGTGCCGCGTTGATCGCCGCGACACCTCCTGCCGGCGACGCTTGCCACCTTGCATTGCAGTATCCAATTCATGCCATTCAGGCGATCGGTCAAGGGGAACGACAGATGGACATTGCCGAACTGCTCGCCTTCTCGGTGAAGAACAAGGCGTCGGACTTGCACTTGTCTGCAGGGCTGCCGCCGATGATCCGCGTTGACGGCGATGTTCGCCGCATCAATATTCCGGCGCTTGAACACAAGCAGGTTCACTCGCTGATCTACGACATCATGTCGGACAAGCAACGGCGGGATTACGAGGAATTCTACGAGACTGACTTCTCGTTCGAGATTCCCGGGCTGGCACGCTTCCGCGTCAACGCGTTCAATCAGAACCGTGGTGCCGGCGCCGTGTTCCGTACCATTCCGTCCGAGGTGTTGTCGCTGGAGGACCTGGCCTGCCCGCGCATCTTCAAGGAGCTGATCGAGCAACCGCAAGGCCTGATCCTGGTCACCGGACCGACCGGCTCGGGCAAGTCGACCACGCTGGCGGCAATGGTCGACCACATCAACAAGAATGAATACGGGCACATGCTCACGATCGAGGACCCGATCGAGTTTGTGCATACCTCACAGAAGTGTCTGGTCAACCAGCGCGAAATCCATCGCGATACCCTGGGCTTCAACGAGGCGCTGCGTTCGGCCCTGCGAGAAGATCCGGACTACATCCTGGTCGGCGAGTTACGCGATCTGGAGACCATCCGGCTCGCCCTTACCGCGGCGGAAACCGGCCATCTGGTGTTTGCCACCGTGCATACCAGTTCGGCGGCCAAGACCATCGACCGCATCATCGACGTGTTTCCCGCCG
>JAPHUU010000206.1 GCA_026193555.1 Rhodanobacter sp. | reverse complement strand
GCCCAGTGCGCGCAACCTCGAAGGGGTCGCCGCCCATCGCTGGGAATCCGACCCGACCCAGCTGGCGCTGCTGCCGGAGTTCGACCGCATGCATGCGGCACTGTGCACGGCGCCGGCCCGGGAGAGCAACGGCAACGGGCTGCTCGGGCGGCTGAAGTCGATGCTCGGCAACGACAGCCCCGCGCCGGTGCCGGGTCTGTACCTGTGGGGGACGGTCGGCCGCGGCAAGACCTTCCTGATGGATCTGTTCGCCTCCAGCCTGCCGCACGGCATCGCGCTGCGTCGGCACTACCACCGCTTCATGGGCGAGGTGCACGAAAGCCTGCGCGAACTGGGCCATCGACAGAACCCGCTGCTTGAGGTCGCCGCCGGGCTGGCCACGCGCTGCCGGGTGCTGTGCCTGGACGAGTTCATGGTCAACGACATCGGCGACGCGATGATTCTCGCCGGCCTGCTCGACGCGCTGTTCGAGCGCGGCGTGAGCCTGATCACCACCTCCAACACCGCTCCGGTCCACCTCTATCGCGACGGCCTGCAGCGGGCCCGCTTCCTGCCCGCGATCGCGCTGATCGAGCAGCGCTGCCAGGTGATCGAGATGGCCTCGTCGCACGACTGGCGCCTGCGTGCGCTGACCCAGGCGCCGGTCTACCTGACCCCGCCCGGTCCCGAGGCACATCGTGCGCTGGAACGGATCTTCCGTCATCAGGCCCGCGACCCGGTGCAGCGCGATGACGTGCTGCAGATCCATGGCCGCGACATCGCCTTCCACAAACGCGCCGACGGCATCCTGTGGTTCGAGTTCGCCGCGCTGTGCGAAGGTCCGCGTGCCGTCGCCGACTACATCGCGCTGGCCAAGGCCGGCCCCACCGTGATCATCGCCAACGTGCCGCAGTTCACCGCGTACAGCGACGACGCGGCCCGGCGCTTCGTGCAATTGGTGGACGAATTCTACGATCGTCACGTCAAGCTGGTGCTGTCCGCCGCCGCCCCCATCACCGAGCTCTACGACGGCGAACGCCTGCGCGCCGAATTCGGCCGCACCGAATCCCGCCTGATCGAAATGCAGAGCGAGGAATACCTGGCGCTGGAGCATCGGGGGGAGTGAGGGGCGGCGTGGACGATGGGCTGCCCGCAGTCAGCTTGCCGGCCCGTATCTCCCGGGAACGGGATCCGGTCAGATCAGGTCAATCTTGACGGGCAGGTGAACCCGGCCCCGTTTCCGATACCCGGTCCGCTACCCATGCCTTCGACCGCTGGCCTTTTCTCGCGCACAATCAAAATCCCCGGGCCAAGTGGCTCATTATCAGGAGACGGCTGATGATCAAGGTAAGCGTGATGTACGCGAACACACCTGGCGCTCGTTTCGACCATGCGTATTATCGTGACAAGCATATGCCGCTTGTGCAGGCCCGCATGGGGGATAGCTGCAGGTTCTACACGGTGGACAAGGGGCTCGCTGGTGGGGCGCCGGGCGAACCCGCCACCTACGTCGGCATGTGCCACATCTTCTGTGACTCGGTAGAGGCCTTTCAGGCCGGCTTCGGTCCCCACGCGCAGGAAATCATGGCCGACATTCCCAACTACACGGATCAGGTACCGGTCATTCAGATCAGCGAGGTTGTCGTCGGCCATTCCTGAGTCGTCACGGGACTGCCCGGTTTCACGGGCAGCTCCGCAAGACCCGCTTGTTGCGGCCCGTCACACGTCTGGCGACCGGCGGCTCTTGGCCGATCACGGCCCTTGCAGGCTCGACGGCGCCCCGCCAAGCTGTGATTCCCGTGTATGCGCGGCTAAATCGCGGCTTCAGGCGCTGAAACCATGTCGGGCATTCTTGCGATCGCTGTTCGAAAATTCCAAGAGGCTGAATTCTCTTCCTATCGGAATCTGCGTTTGTCTGCGCTCGAAGAATCGCCCGATGCTTTTGGAAGCACTCTTGGTGCCGAGCAGCTGCGGACAACCGAAGAGTGGGCTTCGCGGCTTCAGGGCGGATGCAACTCTGGGCTGGACCTACCGTTAATCGGGCAAGTCGGCACCACAGCAGCTGGTTTGGCTTGGGGCAAAGTCGATAGGTCTGACAGGACGATCGTCCACTTGTTCCAAATGTGGGTGGCACCTGAGTTCCGAGGCCGCGGTATAGCGCGCCTTCTGTTGCGGACGATCGTGGCATGGACGGCATCGCTGGAAGCCCGTTCAGTACACCTTGGGGTAGCCAGCGCGGAATCGTCAGCCATGCGCCTGTATGTCAGCGAGGGCTTCGTCCCTTTCGGACAGGTCGAGCCATTGCGCTCCGGTTCCGCGCTGTTGTCCCAAAAGATGCGGTTCCAAATTCCCAATGCCGTCGTCTAACTCGTCGTTGCATCGGATCGCCTGTGGCACACGTTGAGAAAACAGTGGTCAGAGTGCACTTTTTTTCAAGAGAAAAACGAAAAGTCGACTCTGCCCCCTGTTTCGAGGGGTCGACACGGCGGGGCGGCGCCATCAGGATCGGTTCGGCGGTAGCCATGGAAACATGCCTGTCAGCGGTTCAGTGACAGATACGGCAGAAACGCTCCGCTGGATGCATGCACCGGCGGCCGGCGTGACGCCGGCTCACCGTGATTTGCGCGAACAGGCGAATCCGCAACGCGGCCGCTTGCGTAACCGATCGCATCACCGGGAGAAACCCATGTCAGGCTTGAAACAGACCGTTGGACTGATCGGCTGGCTGATGCTGAGCTTCGCCGCCGCCGCGACCGGCGCGCTTGCCTCGGTGCAGGCCGCCAGCTTCTACCAGCAGCTGGCGCAACCCGCGTGGGCGCCGCCCGCGTCGGTATTCGGCCCGGTGTGGTCGGCGCTGTACGCGATGATGGGCATCGCCGCCTGGCTGGTCTGGCGCGAAGGCGGCTGGCGCCGCCAGCGCGGCGCGCTCACCCTGTTCGTGCTCCAGCTGGCGATCAACGCGCTATGGAGCTGGCTGTTCTTCGCCTGGCACCACGGCGCCCTGGCGTTCGCCGACATCGTGATCCTGTGGCTGCTGATCGCCGCCACCCTGGTCGCCTTCTGGCGCACGCGACCCCTGGCCGGCGCGCTGCTGCTGCCGTACCTGTGCTGGGTCAGCTTCGCCGCCGCGCTGAACTTTGCCGTGTGGCATTTGAATCCGGGAATTCTTGGCTAAGCCACGCGGGGAGCGCGGTCAGGTTTCCTCGCTGCTGCGTTCCGAACGGAATAAATGAACACGATTTTTTGGGTGGACAGCCCGCAGCCTTCAAGATCACATTAGCCGCCTGCAATCAGGCCCTTTCCTGGAGTCGACCTTGCCCGTCATTCGCCGAGCCGAACCATCCGACGCACGGCGTCTCGCCGAACTGGCGGAGCTGACGTTTCGAGACACATTCAAGGCGACCAACACGCCTGATGACATGAATGTTCATTGTGCGACCTATTACAGCGAGGCGATTCAGGGGCGGGAAATCCCGGACTCGAAAATGGCCACCCTGGTCTGTGAGCACGATAGCCAACTCGCCGGATTCGCCCAGCTTCGCTGGGGACATGCGCCTGACTGCATCAAGGCCGAACGGCCCGCCGAGATTCAGCGCCTGTATGTCCGCGAGGCGTGGCACGGAAAGGGCATCGCGCAAGAGCTCATGTCCGAGTCCATGGCACTGGCCAAGGCTTCCGGTGCCGACCAGGTCTGGCTGGGGGTGTGGGAGCGCAATCCCCGCGCCATCGCCTTCTACAAGAAATGGGGCTTCGCGGAAGTGGGCGATCACATCTTTCCCGTCGGAAGTGATCCGCAGCGCGACATCATCATGACTCGAGTGGTGTGTCCAAGCGCTTGAACGTCCGAAGCCAGGGGCGGCGTCGACTTTTCAAAAGTGCACTCTAATGCAGGGTCCCAGTCGGGATGATCCGGGTGTTCGCTCTGATCTCCGAGCTGAGATGCATTCCAGTTCCTAAGCTGATTGATACGTGCCTCGATCATGTCCTTTTCTTGGAGAGCTCCTACTGAGGGCCGCATGGTCCCCTGTGGCTTGCCGTTAAAGGGGACGCCGTTAAAGGGGACGGGGGCAATTAAACTGATTTAATTCCCTCCGTCCCCTTTTCGCATCAGGTCGTGCTAGCCAGCGGTTTCGATCCACCCAATCTGGCAGTGGAGATCAAGCAGGCGACACTCGAGTCGGTGAAGATTAGTACCCGTCGAAGGCATGCGCAGCCCAGCCGTTGGGTTCTCCTTTACGCCGATAGCCCTGCCGCGTTAGGGAAGGCTGTGCTGTCCCCGCCTTCGAGTCATTGATAAAGGTTTGCGGCCACGTATTGACCGTCCGTTCCTGGCCGAACTGAGACATTCGCAACCTCGCAAGATCCCGCTCGAAGCAGGATTTCTCGCGCTTGGCTCTTGTGCTCCCTTTACCGCGCAGCGATGGCGTACCGAGCGCGCTGCTCCACCCGGGCCCCTGCGCGGCGGTGGGATGGAAACGACAGGCCCGCCGCAGGCGGACCAGAGTCCGGCAGCGCGACGGCTTCCGCCTCAACCTCAACCTCAAGCACAAGCTCGCCTTCAGCGCAGCCAAGCATCGGCAATCCGGCGAGCACCCGCCTCTCACCCCAGCCCTCTCCCCGCCGGGGAGAGGGGAAAGTCAGATCGGGTCGGAGCGACCTTTCGAAGGTGTCCGGTTGGCCGATGCCGGCCGACAGCGTGCGGGCTCCGCCAGGCCGCGCACTCGGCGAGGCCATGCCTCGCAACAACGGCGGATGCGGTCTTCATGCGCTAGCCTCATGCCATGGCCATGATCCTGATCCCGCTGCCGCGCCGCGACTTCGACCCGTCCGAGGTCGCGGTGAGCTGGCGCACCCTCCGCGGTGACGGGCACCGGGTGATTTTCGCGACACCGGACGGACGGCCAGCGCAGGCGGACGAACTGATGCTCAGCGGCGTCGGGCTCGATCCGTGGGGCTGGCTGCCGGGGCTGAGGCGGCTGCGCCTGGTCGGTCTGCTGTTGCGCGCGAACCGCGACGCACGGCAGGCGCATGCCGCGATGCTGCGGGATGCCGCGTTCCAGTCGCCGCTGCGCTGGGATGCGCTGGACGTGACCGCGTTCGACGGCCTGCTGCTGCCGGGCGGGCATCGCGCGCGCGGCATGCGCGAGTATCTGGAGAGTACGTTGCTGCAGGCGCTGGTGGCGGCGTTCTTCGCCGCCGACAAGCCGGTGGCGGCGATCTGCCACGGCGTGCTGCTGGCGGCGCGCAGCCGCTCTGCCGGCAGCGGCAAGTCGGTCCTGCACGGGCGGCGCACCACCACGCTGACCTGGGCGCTGGAACGCAAGGCGTGGGCCACGGCGCGCGTCACGCGCTTCTGGGACCCGCACTATTACCGCACCTATCGCGAGGCACCCGGCCAGCCGGCGGGCTACATGTCGGTGCAGCAGGAGGTGACGCGCGCGCTGGCCGATCCGGCCGACTTTCTCGACGTGCCGCGCGATGCGCCGGACTACCGGCGCAAGACGAACGGGCTGGCCCGCGACAGCGACGCGGACATGGCACCCGCCTTCGTGGTTCGCGACGGCAACTACCTGTCCGCGCGCTGGCCCGGCGATGTGCACCGTTTCGCGCGGGAGTTCTCGGCGATGTTTGTCGCGCCGGCGTCGGCGGAAGTTACACCGCCGTCACACTCCGCTGTGCCTGCTGGAAGCGCCGGTGATGGATCAGCAAGCCGCTGAAGTAGGCGATGTAGTAGCCCACCAGCAGGCCGATCACCAGCATGGTCAGCGGGCTGGAGGCGTAGGACAATCCGCTGGGCGGCGGTGCGCTTCCAGGCGCACCCTGCAGCGACGGCCACAACACCAGCATGCGCCAGGCCAGTCGGCCCAGCAGGAGGGCGGTGAGCAGCGCGCCAAACCACGGGTTCGGCACATAACAGTCGCCCTTGACCGGGTCCACCTCGAAGCGGGTCAGCCGGAGGCCCAGCAGGCCCAGCATGCCGCCCGTCAGCGCGCCGCCGAACAGCCCTTCGGCCAGCACCGGCTGGCGCAGGCCGCCCAGCGCCAGCAGGCCACCGAGGATCACGAACACCGCGATGCGGGCGATCATCCGCTTGCGCCGGATCGGCTGCCGGCCGAACTGGCGGCTGAGGCGTCGCCAGATGATCCAGGCCAGCAGCGGCAGCATGACGAGGTAGTGGGTCAGATGGGCAGGCATCAGTGGCGGTACCGGATGGTGGACTGCACGCAGCTTAGCCGAGCAGCGGGCCACTGGCGCCTGACGGTCGTCACCCGTCGGCAGACGATGCAAAGTCAGTCGCTGCCCAGTTGCTCGGCGATCGAGCGGGTCCGCTCGGTGACCAGGTTGCCGGTGTGCAGGGTCGACTTGCGCTCGATCAGCATCAGGCAGCATTCCTGTTCGGCCACCGGGTTGTGCCGGACACCCCTGGGCACCACGAACATCTCGCCTTCGGCGAGTTCGACCGCGCCCGCTTCCAGCTCGATGCGCAGCTGGCCGCTGAGGACCACGAACAACTCGTCCTCGTCGTCGTGGCTGTGCCAGCCGAACGTGCCGAGCACCTTGGCGACCTTGACGTAGGAGTCGTCCACCTCGTCGATCACCCGCGGCGACCAGTACTCGATCAGCGCGGCGGCGATGGCTTTGGGTGAGCTGACTTTCGGCATGGCGGCTCGCTACTGCTTTGCCTTGCCCTGGTTCGCCACCGCCGCCATCTTGGCCGCGATCTCGTCCGCGTTGCCGAGGTAGTAGTGACGCAGCGGCTTCAGCTCATCGTCGAACTCGTACACCAGCGGCACGCCGTTGGGAATGTTCAGCTCGACGATTGCCTCGTCGGAGATTTCGTCGAGGTACTTCACCAGCGCACGCAGCGAATTGCCGTGCGCGGCCACCAGCACGCGCTGGCCGGCCCGGATCGCCGGCGCCAGCACCTGGTGCCAGTACGGCAGCACGCGGGCCACGGTGTCCTTCAGGCATTCGGTGTCGGGGATGTCCTTCGGATCAAGCGTGGCATAGCGCGGGTCGTGCAGCGACTCGTTGGCGGCGCGCTCCAGCGGCGGCGGCGGAATGTCGTAGCTGCGGCGCCAGATCTTCACCTGCTGCTCGCCGTACTTCGCCGCCGTCTCGGCCTTGTTGAGGCCGGTCAGCGCACCGTAGTGACGCTCGTTGAGGCGCCAGTCGGTGAGCACCGGTAGCCACATCAGATCCATCGTGTCCTGCACGCCCCACAAGGTCCGCACGGCGCGCTTGAGCACCGAGGTATGCGCCACGTCGAAGCTGAGGCCCTCGGCCAGCAACAGCCGCCCCGCCTCCTGCGCCTCGGCCATGCCCTGCTCGGTGAGATCGACGTCGGCCCAGCCGCTGAAACGGTTGTCCAGGTTCCACTGGCTCTGGCCGTGGCGGATCAATACGAGCTTGTGCATGCAGGCGGTCATCGAAATGGGACAAGGGTGGAATGGTGAAGCCCGCCCTCGCCAGCGTCAAATGCCGCCCTGCCACAGGTCACGCTAAACCGATGGGGGCGCCGGTGCATCTTAGTCAGACCAACACTCAAGGAGATGGCCATGCGCCGACTTTCGACGATCCTCTTTCTTTCGGCGTTCGCGCTAGGGCTGCCGCTGCTGGCCGCCGCCCACGACGACAACATCGACAAGATCAATGGCGCGGTGCGGATCGAGGCCGGCCAGCACGCGGGCGATGTCAGCACCATCAACGGCGCGGTGCGCATCGCCGAAGGCGCCATTGTGCGGAAAGCCAGCACCGTCAACGGTTCGGTCGAGCTGGGCGACAAGGCCCAGGCCAGCGAGGTGGGTACGGTCAACGGCTCGATCAGGCTGGGCAGCGCCAGCCATGTCAGCGGCGAGGTGAACGCGGTCAATGGCAGCGTTCACCTGAACCAGGGCGCCGATGTCGGCGGCAAGCTGAGCAATGTCAACGGCGCGATCATGCTGGACGACGCCCATGTCGCCGGGGGCATCGCCACGGTGAGCGGCGATATCACCGTCGGCGCCAACTCGCGGGTCGAGGGCGGCATCCTGGTCGAGAAGCCCGGTGGCTGGTTCCACTGGGGCCACGGCCGCGCACCGGTGGTGGTGATCGGCCCGCACGCGGTGGTCCAGGGCACGCTGGAGTTCCGGCGCGACGTGATACTGAAGGTCAGCGACAGCGCGCAGATCGGGCCGGTGAAGGGCGCCACCGTGGTGAAGTTCAGCGGCGCGCAGCCGTAAGCGACCGCCGCCGGACACTTGGCCACGGCGCCCTCGGGAACCGCCGCAAGCGGTTCGCGAGGGCGCGAAGGCTTCGACACGACGCGACTCTCACCCTACGATGGTCGCGGGAATCCTCCTCGCGCATCGCACGGCTGCCGGCATGCTGGAAATCTTGTATCAGGACGACGACCTGATCGCGGTAAACAAGCCTGCGGGCCTGGCGGTCCATCGCTCGAAAATGGTCGGCAATGCCGATGCGTTCCTGATCGACCTGATGCGCGAGCAGGTCGGCGGCAACGTGTATCTGGCGCACCGGCTGGATCGCGCCACCAGCGGCGTGCTGCTGATTGCGCGCTCCAGCGAGATCGCTGCCGCGCTGGGCCAGCAGTTCATGGGCCGCGATGTGCACAAGCAGTATCTGGCCGTGGTGCGCGGCTGGGCGGAGCCCGATGCCGGACTGATCGACTACCCGTTGCCCGGTTCGCGCGAGACCGGACCGCGGCGCGAGGCCAGCACCCGCTACCGGCGGCTCGCCACGATCGAGGTGCCAATCGAGCTGGGCCGCTATCCGCACCAGCGCTATGCCCTGCTGCTGGCCGAGCCGCTGACCGGCCGCTTCCGGCAGATCCGCAAGCATCTGGCGCACATCCATCACCCGGTGATCGGCGACTGCCAGCATGGCCGCGGCGACCACAACCGGCTGTACAAGCAGCACTTCGGCTGCCACCGCATGCTGCTGCACGCCTGGCGGCTGCGCTTTGCACACCCGCTGAGCGGTGCGCCGATGCTGCTCGAGGCGCCACTGGATCAGGCGTACGCCGCGCTGCTCGACCGTTTCGGCTGGGCGTTGCCGGCGGAGGGACGGGAATCGATGTGCGAGGGCGCCTGACTCCGCTTTCGCCAGCCGCATCGCGCCTGCGTCTCCCGCTGCTCGTCCCTGCCCCCGGCTCCGTCTACACTTCACCCATGCTGTCGATCAGTCGCTCGCTTGCCATTCCCGAATCCGAACTCACCGAGCGCTTCCTGCGCGCGGACGGCCCGGGCGGGCAGCACGTCAACCGTACCGAGAGCGCGGTGGAACTGCGCTTCGACGTGGTCCATTCCGCTTCGCTGCCGGAGGAGTTGCGGGCGCGCCTGCTGTCGCGCCGCGACCGACGCCTGACCGCGGATGGTGTGCTGGTGATCCAGGGACGCCGCTTCCGCGACCAGGCACGCAACCGCGACGACGTGCGCGAGCGGCTGGTGGAGATCATCCGCGCCGTGCTGGTGCCACCGAAGAAACGCGTCGCCACTCGCCCGACCCGTGCCTCGAAGGAGCGCCGGCTGGTGGGCAAGCAGCAACGCGGCAAGATCAAGCAGAGTCGTTCGCGCAGACCGGATACCGAATGAAGAAGGGTTACCTGCCGTCTCCCGACGAGCTGCCAGCGAAAGTGCCGCACCTGCGCGACGGTTGGCAGCGAAAGGTTTGCCGCGCGGCATTGCGCCTGGCCGGCTGGAGCCTGGTCGGCGAGTTTCCCGACGTGCCCAAGGCGGTGCTGATCGTGGCGCCGCATTCCTCGTGGTGGGATGGTTTCTGGGGCCTGCTCCTGAAGGTGGCGATCGGCGCCGATGTGCACTTCATGGGCAAGCAGGAACTGTTTCGCGGGCCGATGGGCCGGCTGCTGCGGCGGCTTGGCGGCATGCCCGTCGATCGCTTCGCGACCCGGGGCGTGGTCGAGCAGATGGTCGACCACTACCGGCAGCGCGATGCCTTCTGGCTGGGCATCGCGCCGGAGGGCACGCGCAAGCGGGTGACGCGCTGGCGCAGCGGCTTCTGGCATATCGCCCGCAGTGCCGGCGTGCCGATCGTGACGGCCTATTTCAACTACCCGGACAAGACCATTGGCGTGGGTCCGCTGTTCGAGACCAGCGAGGACATGGCGGCGGATCTGCTGCGCCTGCGTGCTTTCTATGCCCCGTACAAGGGCAAGCACCGCGACGTTTGATGCCGTCAGCGCTGTGAATGGCCCGGATCGTCGTAGTCGCGATGGGTCAGCAGACCGGGGCGGATCAGATCGATGAAGGCGCGTGCCTCGGCACTGAGGAACTTGCCCTTGCGCATCACCACCCCATAGCTGCGCTGCGGAAAGAACTGCTTCATGTTGCGTACCGCCAGTCGCTCACCGTCGGCCTCGGTGATGCAGATGCCGGTGACGATCGAGATGCCCATGCCCATCGCCACATATTCCTTGATCACATCCCAGCCGCCGACCTCGATGGCGACCTGGTAGGGCACCTGGCGCTGCTGGAACACCAGGTCGACCAGCCGGTAGGTCGACAGCCGCTGCGGCGGCAGGATCAGGCCGTAGGCCGACAGATCCTCCAGCGCGATCCTGTCCTTCGATGCCAGCGGATGGTTCAGCGGCATGATCAGCATCGGGTCGTAGTGATGAACCGGCGCCCAGGCAATGTCGTTGGGCACATCCAGCATCGAGCCGACCGCGAAATCGGCGTCGTCTGCGCGCAGCAGCGCCATGCCGTCCTTGCCGGTGACGTTGGCCAGTTGCAGCTTCACCGCCGGGAACAGCTCACGGAAGCGGCGCACCAGGTCGGGTAGCAGGTACTGGATCGTCGAGGTGCCGGCGGCGATGGTCAGCCGGCCACCGTGCAGGCCCTTCACCTTGGTGTGGAAGTCCTTGTCCAGCGTTTCCCAGCCCTCGATCAGCGGGCGCGCCAGCTCGTACAGCGCCTCGCCGGCATTGGTGAGGTTGATCCGACGGCGGCGGCGCTCGAGCAGGCTCATTCCCAGCTCGCGCTCCAGTGCCTGCAACTGCAGGCTGATGGTGGGTTGCGACAGATACAGCGCCTCGGCCGCACGGGTCAGCGAACCGAGCTTCACCACGCTGACAAAGGCCCGCAACTGCTTGAGCCGGTTGCCTTTGTAATAGAAGCGGCCACCCTTCGATGCGGCCGGCTCATCGCCAACCGGCTTTTTCGCGCCTCGGCGACGCACGACTTTCGCCTTGTCCAGCGGTTCAACCGGCTTTTTCATGGCTAATATTTCAATAGGTTACGGCATATATTAACTATGCCAATATGTTCGATTGAAACATTTGCTTTGTCAAATAGCTATTACGAGCATAGCGTGAAGCTCCCAAGAGAGCGGAGCGCAGTGATGGCAGTCCCCAAGGAACGACTCGGTACCGGCGCGGTGTCGATCCACGCCGACTGCGCCGGCATCGAAACCATTCTCACCCCTGCGGCACTGGGTTTTCTGGCACTGCTGCATCGCCGTTTCGACGTGACCCGCCAGCATCTGCTGCAGGCCCGTCGCAAGCGGCAGGCCGGATACGATGCCGGCGGCTTGCCGGATTTCCGCGCCGACACCCGCGCCATCCGCGAATCCCACTGGCAGGTGGCGCCGGTTCCCGCCGCGCTGCAGGATCGCCGGGTCGAGATCACCGGCCCGGTCGAGCGCAAGATGATCATCAATGCGCTCAATTCCGGCGCCAAGGTGTTCATGGCGGACTTCGAGGATTCCTCCGCGCCGACCTTCGCCAACCAGCTGGACGGCCAGGCGAACCTGCGTGACGCGGTCAATGGCACGATCGAACTGACCACCCCCGAGGGCAAGCACTACCGCGTCGGCGACAACCCGGCCGTGCTGGTGGTGCGCCCGCGCGGCTGGCACCTGCCCGAGCGGCACATCAGCATCGATGGCGAGCCGATGTCGGGTGCGCTGGTCGACTTCGGCCTGTTCGCCTTCCACAACGCCCGTGCCCTGCAAGCGCAGGAGCGCGGCCCGTATTTCTACCTGCCCAAGCTGGAGGCGATGGAGGAAGCGGCACTGTGGGACGAGGTGATGGCGCTGACCGAGTCCGAGCTCGACCTGCCGGACGGCTGCATGAAGGTCACGGTGCTGATCGAGACGCTGCCAGCAGCGTTCCAGATGCACGAGATCCTGCACGCGCTGCGCAGCCGCGCCGTCGGCCTCAACTGCGGCCGCTGGGACTACATTTTCTCCTATCTGAAGACCCTGCGCGGCCACCGCGACCGGTTGTTGCCGGAGCGCGGCCAGGTCGGCATGACGGCGCCGTTCCTGAAGGCCTATTCGGAGCTGCTGATCCAGACCTGTCACCGCCGCGGCGCCTTCGCGATGGGCGGCATGGCGGCGCAGATTCCGATCAAGGGCAACGACGATGCCAACGAGGCCGCGCTGGCCAAGGTACGGGTCGACAAGCTGCGCGAAGTGAAGGCCGGCCATGACGGCACCTGGGTGGCGCATCCCGCGCTGGTGCCGGTGGCGCAGCGGATCTTCGACCAGTACATGCCCACGCCCAACCAGCTGCACGTGCTGCGCCAGGATGTGCAGGTGACGCGCGAACAGCTGCTGGCGGCCCCCAACGGCACGATCAGCCGCGCCGGTTTCGACAACAACGTCGAGGTCTGCCTGCGCTATACCGCGGCGTGGCTGGACGGCCTCGGTTGCGTGCCGATCCATCACCTGATGGAGGACGCCGCCACGGCCGAGATCGCGCGCGCGCAGCTGTGGCAATGGCTGCATCACGGCGGACTGGAGTTTGCCGACCACGCACCGATCGACTTTGCCTTGTTCGATCACGCATTGGCCACCCATACCCACCGGCTGCGCGACAGCACCCTGCCCGGCGCCACCCGCGCCGACGCCGCCGCCGCGCTGCTGTCCGCACTGACCCACGCCGATCAGCTCGGCGACTTCCTGACTCTTCCCGCCTACGACCAACTCGCCTGACACCACCCGACAGTTGTGGCTGTGCGGCGCCCGCCGCTCCCACACGACACCGACGCCCCGGAGTACCCGCATGAAGAACACCTTGCCCACTGCCGAACAGATCACCCTGGACTGGAAGAACAACTCCCGCTGGACCGGCATCCAGCGCAACTACTCCGCCGAGGACGTGGTGCGCCTGCGCGGCACCGTCGGCGTCGAGCACACGCTGGCCCGACGCGGTGCCGAACGGCTGTGGCAGTCGCTGCACAAGGAGGACTTCGTCAATGCGCTGGGTGCCCTCACCGGCAATCAGGCCATGCAGCAGGTCAAGGCCGGTCTCAAGGCGATCTACCTCAGTGGCTGGCAGGTCGCCGCCGACGCCAATGTGGCCGGCGAGATGTACCCGGACCAGTCGCTGTACCCGGCCAACTCGGTGCCGCTGGTGGTCAAGAAGATCAACAACACCTTGCTGCGCGCCGACCAGCTGCATCATGCCGAAGGCGCCGACGACACCGACTGGATGGTGCCGATCGTGGCCGATGCCGAGGCCGGCTTCGGTGGCGTGCTGAATGCGTTCGAGCTGATGAAGGCGATGATCGAGGCCGGTGCCGCCGGCGTGCATTTCGAGGACCAGCTGGCCTCGGTGAAGAAGTGCGGCCACATGGGCGGCAAGGTGCTGGTGCCGACCCGCGAGGCGGTGGACAAGCTCAACGCCGCACGACTGGCCGCCGACGTCTGCGGCGTGCCGACCCTGCTGGTGGCGCGCACCGACGCCGATGCCGCCGACCTGCTGACCTCGGACATCGACGCCAACGACCGCGAGTTCATCACCGGCGAGCGCACCGTGGAGGGCTTCTACAAGGTGCGCCCGGGTCTGGACCAGGCGATCAGCCGCGGCCTCGCCTATGCGCCGTTTGCCGACCTGATCTGGTGCGAGACCAGCAAGCCGAACCTGGACGACGCGCGCCGCTTCGCCGAAGCGATCCACGCCAGGTTCCCCGGCAAGATGCTGGCCTACAACTGCTCACCCAGCTTCAACTGGAAGAAGAACCTGGACGACGCCACGATCGCGAAGTTCCAGAATGAGCTGGGCGCGATGGGCTACAAGTTCCAGTTCATCACCCTGGCCGGCTTCCACAGCCTCAACTACGGCATGTTCGATCT
>JAPHUU010000392.1 GCA_026193555.1 Rhodanobacter sp. | reverse complement strand
TTCAACCCAGCATGGCGTATTCATCGGCTGGATTTCCGGCGACGACACCGCGTTCATGGGGAGGGGCGACGCATCGCGCCGCCCTTCAACGGGAACATGGGAGCCGACGCAGTGTTCCCTCCCAGCCACACCCGGGAGCACGTCGATGCATGAATGAACGCGCCCCTGCAGATGGCACCACGCCTCGCCACCCCGGCACACGAACCACCTCGTCCCTGCCGATCCATCAAGGAGAGCAACATGTTCACTTATATCGGTTTGATGAAATTCACCGATCAAGGAGTCCAGGCGGCCAAGGACACCACCAAACGGGCCACCGCCGCCAAGGCGCTGGCAGAGAAGCACGGCGTCAACATGCGGGAGATCTTCTGGACCATGGGCGAGTACGACCTGGTCTGCGTGATCGAGTCCGAAGACGAGCAGGCCCTGGCAGCATTCAACCTGGCCGTCGCCATGCAAGGCATGGTCCGTTCGCAGTCGATGCGGGCATACCCTTCCAGCGAGATGAATCAGATTCTCGCGAAGCT
Organism: Rhodanobacter sp.; assembly: GCA_026193555.1. Classification (GTDB taxonomy): domain Bacteria; phylum Pseudomonadota; class Gammaproteobacteria; order Xanthomonadales; family Rhodanobacteraceae; genus Rhodanobacter. The sequence continues at coordinate 6,963 of JAPHUU010000392.1, read as the reverse complement.
GCCGTGACTTGATGCCGCCTTGCGGATCGCGCTCACCCTCGCCAGTTCGCATGCACCTCCCAGAACGCCACGCTGCGCCGGTAGGCCTCGCGGTCCAGCGGCATGCCGGAGCCGCCTTCCTCCACGCCCAGCGCGTTGCGCAGCATGGTGATCGGCACCATGGGGATTTCTTCCGGTTCGGCGGTGTAGAGGCAACCAACCACGCCCCAGTCGGCGTCGATGGGTGAACCTTCCCTGGCCAGCTGGTCGCGGTGGTAGAGGATGGGCAGGAGGTAGTGGGCGACGGGCGGATCCACGCCCTCGAACCAGCGCACCAGCACCGGGAGTTCGTCTTTCGCGCGGGCCTCGTAGGCCGAGCGCAGCAGGTGACGGTTGGCCTCGGTAATGGGCACGGCCATGCAGCGGGTGGACGTCCAGTTGCGGTGCACGTGCAGGCGGCAGAATGGCGCGTAGCCCTGCAGCACCTCCAGCGGCGTTTCTTCATTCAAGCGTCGCTCGAATGCCTCGGCGGTGCAGTCCTGGATGGTGTTGCGGTGCGACTCGCGGGGAAACAGCCGGGCGCGGGCGAAGGGGGTGATAACGATGGACATGGGCGGCTACCGTGGAAGCAGCGTACGAGGGTAGCGCGTGTGCAGCCGCTCGTCCGAGCCGCTGATGGGGAGATCGAAAAGGGGATGGAAAAGATGTCAGGGCCAATTTCGTCGCGACCCAGGAACGAAGAACGGGTCACCGAGGCAATGAACACGCAGTCATCACCTCTGTCACCTTGTGCGCTGCGTCCCACCCCATAACGCATCCGGGCACGAGGCCTTGCCGTCCTGATAAACGACGGGATTTGACCGATCCCTGCTCAGGAACAGCGGACCGTCGAGGTCCACAACGGAGCACAACTGGCCCACGAGAAAGGCCGGGGCCATCGCCAGCGAAGAACCGACCATGTTCCCGACCATCACTTCGAAGCCGAGCTGGCGCGCCTGACGCGCCATCAGCAGGCCTTCGGTGAGGCCACCGCATTTGTCGAGCTTGATGTTGACGACCTGGAATCGCCCCACGAGCTTCGGCAAATCGTCCAGCCCCTGGGCACTTTCATCGGCCGCGAAGGGGATGGGCGAACTCAGGCCATCCATCCGTTCTTCCTGGCCCACCGGAAAGGGTTGTTCGATCAGTTGCACGCGCGCATCGAGCAGCACGGGCATGAGGCTGGCCAGCGAGTCGGGAACAAACCCCTGGTTCGCATCGACGCACAGCCATACATCCGGCCGCGCCGCCCGTACGGCACGCACCCGCTCGGCATCCGCGGCCTGGCCAGTCAACTTCATCTTGATCGCCCTGGCCTGCCTGTAGGCATGCGCGTCGGCAGCCATCTTGTCAGGCTCATTCGCGCCCACGGTGAACGTGGTCAGCAATGACTTCGGCGGTTCGAGCCCGGCGATCTGCCACGCAGCGCGGCCGAAAAGCCTTGCTTCAAGATCCCACATCGCACAATCGACGGCATTGCGCGCACCGCCTGCGGGCAACAGTCGCTGCAGCGAGTCACGATCAAGTCCCTGCTCGATCGAGGCGCGCACGGCCTCGATCTGCCTGACCATGCCGGGTGCGTCCTCAGCGCAGTAGTCGACGCCGGACGCCTCACCGCGACCCGAATGACCGTCCTTGCTCAGCGTGACCACCACCACGTCGGTGTCGAACATCGTGCTGCCGGTGATGCTGAAAGGTGCCCGCAGCGGGAAATTCTCGATCGCGACATGCAGGGTGAGCGGGCCGGATCGGGGGGCGTTCATGCGGGGGACGACACGCGGCCGAACGCGGTATCGAGTGCGTCGACCAGGGCATCCACGCCATCGAGGATGGGATCGACGCAAGGCAGGCCGGTTTCGGCTTCGATCGCGGCACGCCTTTTGGCGTGATCGCCCGCCGGCAACCCGGACGAATTGACCGCGATGCCGATGCAGCGCACCCGCGGATTCGTCAGCCGCGCCGCTTCGACGTAGCGCGCGATGCAGACGTTCAGCGGTGGAATCGGGTAACCCTCCACGCCCTCGATCGCCGTGCGCGACGGGTCGTGACACAGCACCAGAGCATCGGCCTGGGTGCCGTGCAGGAGGCCGAGGGTGACGCCGGCATAGCAGGGATTGAACAATGAACCCTGCCCCTCCACCACGTCCCAGTGGTCCGGCTCGTTTGCCGGTGAAAGTGCCTCGGCAGCACCCGCGACAAAGTCGCTCACCACCGCGTCGATCGGAATGCCGCTGCCGGCAATCATGATGCCGGTCTGTCCGGTGGCACGGAAGGAAGACTTGCGACCCCGTTGGCGCAGCGCGCGATCCATCGCGAGCGCCGTGTATTTCTTGCCGACCGCGCAATCGGTGCCCACCGTGAGCAAGCGCAGGCCGGATCGCCTGACACCGTTTGCCACGTGAAGGCCGCGGGGCGGCACGCGTACATCAATCAGACGTGACCCATGTGCCGCGGCAAGCTCGGTCAACCCGGGAATGTCGTTCAACGACGTGTGCATGCCGCTGACGATGTCCAGTCCCGATCGCGCGGCTTCGCGAAGGGTCTCGATCCACTGTGGCTCGAATGCACCACCCATCGCCGCGACGCCGATGATCAGGCTTTGCGCACCGGCTTCCCTGGCCTGCTCCAGGTCGAGATCGGGCAGGCCGATGTCGGCCTTGCATCCTGGCAAACGCAACTGGCCGCAGCATTGCTCCCGACGCCAGTACGCAATACCGGCTCCGGTCTTGGCATCGCTGGCGATCTGCACATCCCCCAGAAACAACAAATAGGGCGTTCGAAGTACTGCAAGCATGGTGCTGTCCCGGGTCGCGGCCTGGCCGCTGGAAGAGCGACACACTCAGCAATATTACGGGACGCCGCGTTTGCCACACAACGTACTCCGGACAGGGGTCAGGTCAGCTGCCGAATGTGACCAGAATCCGACCACCTTCCCCACAAGATATCCATGCACAAAGTGATGGTTTCCGAGGCCCCGAAGCTTCAGGAACCGGGTCAGATTCAGTTACCCAGCCGCTACGCGTCGGCCAGCGCCCAGTCCACCGCGGCCTGCGCGTGCAGCTCGGTGGTGTCGAACAGCGGCACCGCGGCATCGCTGGCGTCCACCAGCAACGCGATCTCGGTGCAGCCCAGGATGATGCCCTCGGCACCCTGCGCCACCAGCGCGGCCATCACGCGGCGGTAGTCGTCACGCGAGCCGGCAAGCAGGCGGCCCTGGCAAAGCTCCTCGTAGATCACCTGGTGCACCATCGCGCGGTCATCGGCATCCGGCAGCAGCACGTCCAGCCCCTGTTGCTGCAGGCGCTCGACGTAGAACGGCTGCTCCATGGTGAAGCGCGTGCCGAGCAGGCCGACCCGCCGCACGCCGGCCTGGCGCACCGCCGCGGCGGTGGCGTCGACCACGTGCAGCAGCGGAATCTGCACCGCGGCCTCGATCGCCGGCGCCACCTTGTGCATGGTGTTGGCGCAGACCAGCAGCGCCCCCGCGCCCGCCGCCTGCAGCCCGCGGGCCGCCTGCGCCAGCTGGGCGCCGGCGGCGTCCCAGTCGCCCGCGCGCTGCAACTGCTCGATGCCGGCAAAGTCCACACTGTGCAGCAGCAACGACGCCGAGTGCAGCCCGCCCAGGCGCGCCTTCACCGCCTGGTTGATCAGGCGGTAATACGTCGCCGTCGATTCCCAGCTCATGCCGCCGATCAGCCCAATGGTTTTCATCGCGTGTTCTCCGGCAGGTTGGCCCGATGGATCACGGCAGCTGCGGATTGAGCTGCCAGTTGACGCAACACGGTACCGCGGCGAGACGATTCAAGGCCACGCAAGGGGCCGGATGGTATTAAATTTCTCCGTCCCCTTGGTTCCCGTTTTCGCTCTCCGCCGCCTTCCGCGCGAGTTCCCTGATCTTGAGCACACGCAACTGTTCAGACTTTTTGAGTCCCTCGCGAGCCTCCTTGACCACTTCGTGGGCCAGATTCTGGCTGGTGTGATGCCGCTTCGCGTCGATAGCGGCATCCAGCCGTTGCTGCGCTGCCTTGATCGCTTTGTCGACGCGGTAGAGGGGAGCATGCGGGTTCGTGGTCAGCGGTGGATCGTAGCTTTTCGTCATGGCGCTTCTTCGTGATCAGGACGGCACGATAGCCCGGTTGACCCCGTTCCGCACGTGCATCGTCGTTACCCGCCTGGACCAGCAACGGGGTCAGACTCACTTCCTCGGCTGAATCGAATGAACCTGACCCTGTTCTTCATATAAATAGTCCAACAGCGGCTCGACCCATTGCTTCCGAGGACGATAAAACGCGCCGTGCGAATAGCCGGTTGAAATCTTGATCTCCTTGAACGAAGTCGGCTTATCCTTGTGTTCTGTCAGTGGGCGGCAGCTGAAACCGGCAATCGTGTCGCTGGTTTCATAGATCGAGAAAACATGCCCGCTAAGCCGAAGCTGCGGCTCATCCGGCTTTGGCCAACAGGCAGCGAGAAACACATAGCGAATGTCTTTCATACGAAGAAAACTGGAGACATGCACGGCAATATTGCCACCTTTCGAAAAGCCAACAACGGCTATATGGCTCTGTGGGACGCCAGCTTCAAGCAGTCGATAAATCTGAGCTATCACGATCCCGGCATAGGCATTGACCTCCGTACCGTGCGGACGAGCTTGAGATATAACTACTGCGCCCCTGCTTGATAGCGCATCCAAAACTCCCTGGTAATCATAGACGCCAAAACGTGAATCAATCGGCTCCGGCCCCTTGCTCTCTATGATTGCGCCATGCAGGTATATGAGGTAATTGCGAGAAGCGTCTACTTTCCCGGGTACGAATGTGAAAATGGATGCGCCGAACGCATGACCGGAAAGTAGCAAAAACAGGATACCTGATAGCCATTTCATCCGTAGTTCTCCTTGGGAAAAGGTGTCATGCGGAACAGGTGTCAGGGACAATTTCGCCGTGACCAGTCAGCCCACTGTGGGGCTTTCAAATTGTCCCTGACACCATGCTTCTGGACCAGGAACGGGGTCAGCTTCACTTCCTCGGCTGAATCAAGTGAACCTGACCCCGTTCTTGCAGTACATCGTGATTTCTCGGGGTGCAGTGGCGGCGGCGTCAGTGCGTGCGGTAGACCAGCACCTTGCCACCACGCGGGTCGCACACGAAAGCGTTGCCGTGATCGTCATCCGCCACGCAGTGCGAATGCGCCGCAGCCGGCCAGGTGCCCAGCGGCGTGAGCTTGCCCGCCGCGGCCACGTCGAACACGGTGAGGTTGGCGCTCTTGCCGGCCGGCACGTACAGCCGGCGCAGCGCCGGGCTGTAGCTGATGATGTCGATGCCCTCGCCAGCGGGCGCGCTGGCGATCTGCTTGCCGCCGTGCGCGACGTCCAGCGTCACCACCTTGCCCTCCGTGCAGCCGACGAACAGGTGGGCATGCGCCTCGTCCAATGCCAGCCCGCGCGAACCCGTGCAGCTGTTCTTCCAGTGCGCCACCAGCGCGTGGCTGCGGGTGTCGATCGCCACCGTCTCGCTGCCCCACAGGTTGGCATAGGCGCGGTGCCGCGCCGGATCGAACACCAGCGACTCGGGCCCGCCGGGCACGGCGATGGTGGCGACGGCCGTCAACGCGGGCGCCGGCTTCTTGCCGAAACGGAACACCTGAATCTGCTTGGCGTGCGGTTCGGTCACCCACACCTCGCTGCCCAATGCCAGATAGCGCACGTAGTCCGGCCCGCTGGCCAGCGCGGTGCGATTGACCACCTTGCCGCTACGCGCATCGATCACCACCACCTGGGTGGGTGCGTGGTTGCTGGCGAACAGGTAGCCGTCACCGTAGCTGACCGAGGTGGTCGCCGCGTCGTGCGGCATCTGGCCGTCCGCCGCAGGCGCCGTCACGCCGCCGATCTCCGAGGTCGCCAGGTTCGCCGGATCGATCAGCAGCAGGCTCCCGGTCTGGCCGGCCGGCACCACGATGCGATCCAGCGCCGGCACAAACGCGATGTCGTCCAGGTCCACGCCGGCGTGACCGCCGGGAATCGCCAGGCTGATCGAGGCACGCGATGCGGCGAGGTCGGCGCCGCTCAGCAGCACGAAGGAAAGCAAACCGGCAAGCGTGAGTTTCAAGGCATCTACCTCATCGTTGGAAAACGAAGCCGTCGCGCACATCGGCGATGGCGCACACTCGCAATGCAGCGCGAGCGCGACACAACCGAGCCAGTCTAACCTCAGCCCGCCGTTTGCCAGACCGCGACTTCATGGCTGCCCGCGCGAAGGGATTTGCACCACGCCGCCATGACGTCCCCCAAAGGGGACGGAGGCAATCATGGCGACTTAATTCCCTCCGTCCCCTTTAGCCCGGACCGCCCGCCCCGGAACCGTCCCTGACGCCATGCTTGTGACCTGACCAGGATCAGGACGGCCAGCGCGCTGCGCGGGGAACATACGATCTCGCCACACCACCACCCATTGCATGAAACGAGGCCAGACGATGGAATTTCATATCGCGCTCACCGAGGCGTGCCCCGGCCCCGAGGTCATCCAGGACGTCATGTTCGATGTCGATCCGAACGCGGTCGTCGATCTCGACATGAGCGGCCTGGTGATGCGGATATCCTCCTACGTGACGGTGACGGACCTGATCGAGGTGCTGCGCCAAAGCGGCTGGACCGTGGCGCCGGAACAGGTGGTTCAATTGCCGACCATCTGTTGCGGCGGCTGCTCCGGCTGAAGCGGAACCGGGCCGGCGGCCCTGCGGAGCAGGGTCATGCCGACGGACATGGCGGCCGCGGACAGGTGTCAGGGACAAGGTCGCCACGCCCGGCCAGCCCGCCACGGGCGCGTCCCGATATTGTCCCTGACTCCGGGCCGCTTAACTTCCTCCGTCCCGGTTTCTGGGTTCGAGCGCCTTTCCGTCCAGAGAGACCCGACCACGGTCGACCAGCAATCGCCCCGTCCAGACCTTTCC
>JAPHUU010000459.1 GCA_026193555.1 Rhodanobacter sp. | reverse complement strand
GATCTACACGCAGTACGAGTCGCGGGCAATCGCGCTGACCCGCTTCAAGTCCCTGCTGCAGCTGTTCGCCGGGATGCCGTTTCGTCGCCTGCTGCGCGCCCAGGTGGCCGATGCCGGCTTGCGTGAACGACTGACGCCCGACTATCCGATCGGTTGCAAGCGCATCCTGCTGTCGGATGATTTCCTGCCGGTGTTCAGCCGGCCCAACGTGGCCCTCGAGACACAGGGCATTCGCCGGATCACCGCGCACGGCATCGAGACCGCCGACGGCCACGAGCATGCGGTCGACACGATCATCTACGGCACCGGCTTCGCGGCGACGGCATTCCTGTCGCCAATGACGATCGTCGGCCGCGATGGCGTGCAGCTGAACCACGCCTGGCGCGACGGCGCCGCGGCCTGGCTGGGCATGACGGTGCCGGGGTTTCCCAACTTCTTCATGCTCTACGGCCCCAACACCAACCTTGGCCACAACTCGATCGTCTACATGCTGGAAAGCCAGGTGGCGCACGTGATGCGCGTCCTGCGCGCGATGCGCGAACGGCACGCCGGCTGCGTCGAGGTGGACGCGGCCCGCTTTGCCCGTTTCAACCGGCACGTCCGGCACGACTTGCGGCGCACCGCGTGGAACGGCTGCCACAGCTGGTATGTGGATGCCGACGGCCACAGCACCACCAACTGGCCCGGCTTCACGCTGAGCTACCGCTGGCTGACCCGGCACGCGAGCCTGGATGGCTACCGTTTTGCATCGGCCGGCCCGGGCGCAGCGACGGTCACCGTGGCTGCGCCTTCCGGATGGTACGAGCGGGGGCAGGCGGTTTTTCTGCGCGGCTTCCTGCGCGTGGCCTTCCGTGCGCTGATCGGTCCGCCGCTGGGCGCGCGGACGCAGCGGACAGTAGTCGACTCACTGGCCTGGCTGATGCCGGGCACGCTGGGCACCCGTACCCGCAAGCAGACCTTGAACGGCGTACCCACCTCGGTGGTCGCGCCAAACGACGGCGGTGCGGCCGGGGCCATCCTTTGTCTGCACGGCGGCGCGTTCTGCCTGGGCCACGCCGGCACCCACCGCGCGATCAGCACGCGGCTGGCATTGGCGGCGGATGCCACGGTGTACGTGCCCAACTATCGGCTGGCACCCGAGCATCCCTGGCCGGCGGCGCTGGACGATGCACTGGGCTGCTATCAGGCGTTGCTGGAGCAGGGCCATCGCCCGCAGCAGATTGTGCTGGCCGGTGACTCGGCCGGCGGCGCGCTCGCACTGGCAGTGGCCCTGCGCCTGAAGCAGCGCCAGCAGGTGCAACCGGCGGGCTTGCTGCTGCTGTCGCCGGTGACCGATCCCACGCTTGGCGGCACCACCTTGCGCAGCAACGCCCGCATCGACCCGATGCTGCGCCGGTCCTGGGTGGAGCAGGGCCTGCGCTGGTACGCCGCGCCCGCGCACGAGCCGGCACACCACCCGCTGGAACAGGATCTGGCGGGTCTGCCGCCGATGCTGATCCAGGTGGGCGAACGGGAAATCCTGTTGTCGGACGCCACGCGTCTGGCCGAGCACGCCAGCCGCTGTGGCGTGCGATGTCGACTCGAGATCCACGCCGGGCGCTGGCACGTGTTCCAGCTGCAAGCGTTCTATCTGCCCTCGATCGCGCGGGCGATTCGCACGCTGGGGACGTTTGCGCGCGAGCGTTTCGGACCTGCAGCGAACTGATCCTGGCGCCACCCCATCGGGCGCACCGAGGGCATGGGTCTGAGTTCAACCCGGGTGGGCAGGGTCCGCGTGGCGCATGCGGGAGCAGGCATCGAAGGTCCAAGGTCGCCCTATTCGCTCTTGATCGCGTGCCCGCCGAATTCGTTGCGCATCGAAGCCAGCAGCTTGTCGGAGAACGAGTCACTGTCGCGCGAGCGGAAGCGCTCCATCAGGGCCAGCGTGATCACCGGCGCGGACACGCCGAGCTCGATCGCCGCGTCCACCGTCCAGCGCCCTTCGCCGGAATCGACCACGTACGGCGCGATGCCCTGCATGGTGGGGTTCTTGCCCAGTGCATCGGTGGTCAGCTCCAGCAGCCACGAGCGCACCACGCTGCCGTAGCGCCAGATCTCGCCGATCTGGTGCAAGTCGAGCGCGAACTCCGGCTTGTGCTGCAGGATCGAGAAGCCCTCGGCATACGCCTGCATCAGGCCGTACTCGATGCCATTGTGGACCATCTTGGTGAAGTGACCCGAACCGACCGGCCCGACCCGGCCCCAACCCTGCGCCTTGCCCGGTGCCAGCGTCTCGAAGATCGGCCGCAGCGCCTCGACGGTTTTCTCGTCGCCGCCGACCATCATGCTGTAGCCCTCCTTCAGCCCCCACACCCCGCCGCTGGTGCCGCAGTCGACGTAGCCCAATCCCTTCTCCGCGTACACCGCAGCGCGACGCAGGCTGTCCTTATAGTTGGAGTTGCCGCCGTCGATCACGGTGTCATCCCTGTCCAGCAGCGGCAGCAGCGCGTCGACGGTGTCGTCGGTGATCTTGCCGGAGGGCACCATCATCCACAGCACGCGCGGCGCCGGCAGGGCCGCGACCAGCGCCTGCAGCGAATCGGCCGACGCGGCGCCCTTGGCCTCCAGTGCCTGGCGTGCACCGGCGTCGGGATCGAAGCCGGTCACCTCGTGCCCTCCCTGCTGCAGGCGCTGGGCCATGTTGGCGCCCATCTTGCCGAGACCGATCATGCCGAGTTTCATGGGTTGTCCTTGGGTGGTTGTCATGGAGAGAGGGTGTCACAACGCAGCGTTCGACTGTAGGCATGCGGACGGCACGCGCGCGTTGCTGCGCAGACGCCGGGATGTTCTCAGTCGTCCAGCCCGCGGTGCAGCCGCGCACGCAACCGCGGGGTCAGCCGCGTGCGATGGTAGGCGTGTGCCGCCTGGCGGATGGCCTCGGCCTGGGTGGGATAGGCGTGGATCACCTGGGCCAGCTTGCGCAGGCCGATGCCGGCCATCAGCGCCAGGGTGATCTCGTTGATCATGTCCCCGGCGTGGCGGGCCACGATGGTGGCGCCGAGGATCCGATCGGTGCCTTCTCGTACATGGATCTTCACGAAGCCGGCGTCCTCGCTGTCGGTCACCGCGCGGTCGACCTCATGCATCGGAACGGTGAAGGTCTTGATCGGGATGCCCTGCTGGTTGGCCTCGCGCACGTACAGGCCGACATGGGCGATTTCCGGGTCGGTGTAGGTGCACCACGGAATGACCCGATCGGCGAGACGTTGACGCCCGCGGAACAACGCGTTCTGCACCGCGATGCGCGCCGAGGCGACGGCCACGTCGGTGTACCGGTACTCGACGCAGACGTCGCCGGCGGCGTAGATGCGTGGATTGCTGGTGCACAGGTATTCGTCGACGCGGATGCCGCTGCCGGTCGCATAGTCGACCCCGGCCGCCTCCAGCGTCAGCCCTTCGACATTGGCCAGCCGGCCGACTCCGGTGAGGATGGTGTCGACCGCCACCGTGCTGTGGTAATCGGCGCTCACCAGATCGACCAGCTTCTCGCCGTGCTCGACCCGCACGGCAACCACGTGGGTGTTCAGCCGCACCTCGATGCCATCGCGGGCAAAGGCGTCGGAGAGGATCTGTGCCGCGTCGCGCTCTTCCCGCGGAAGGAACAGCGGCAGGTCCTGCACGATGGTGGTGCGTGCACCGAGACGGCAGAACGCCTGGGCCAGTTCGCAGCCCAGCGGGCCGCCGCCGATCACCAGCAGGCGCCGCGGCAGTTCGGTGAGGTTGAAGATGTTGGCGCTGGTCAGGCAGCCGGCTTCGCGCAGGCCGGGAATGGCCGGCACGTGCGGGCGCGCGCCGGTGGCGATGATGGCCTTGCCGAAGCGCAGCGTGGTGTCGTTCACGGTGAGCGTGTCGGCTCCGCTGAAACGCGCGCGGCCGAAGAACACGTCGATACCCATTGCGCTCAGGCGTCGCACCGAATCCTCGCCTCCGAGGTGGCCGCGGATGCGTCGCACCCGCGCCATCGCGGCAGCGAAGTCGACCTGCAGGTCTCCCGGCGGGTGCGCGCCGTAACGACGGGCGTCGCGCATGTCGGCATACAGTCGCGAGGTGCGGATCAACGTCTTCGACGGCAGGCAACCGGTGTTGAGGCAGGTGCCGCCGAGCAGATGGCGTTCCACCAGCGCCACCCGTGCGCCCGCCGTGGCCGCCACCTCCGCCGCGGCCAGACCCGCCGGACCGGCACCGACAACCAGCAACTGGTAGCTGTCGGCCGGGTGCGGGTTGCTCCTGTCGATGGGGTGCACCTCGGCAAGGCGGTCGCTTTCAGAAGCGTCCTGTGGTGTGGTCGGCGGCAGCTCGAGCGGCGGCATCAGCGCACCCCCTGAAGGGCTGCTTGCCGCAGCCAGCCGCCATCGAATCCCGCGCCACGCAAACCGTCGCTGAGGTAACGGCAGCCGCGCATCAGCTGCCAGATCCGCCCGTTGCGATGGTTCTCGATCATCATCAGCACGATGCCCTGGTCGAGCCCGTAGTGGCCGGCCGATACCCACGCGCGGCCAGCGGCATCCTTGAGCGAGGGGTTGAGGCTGCTGCTGAGACGATCGTCAGCCAGCATTTCAGGATAACGCTGCAACATGCTGCGCATGCTCTGCAGGGCCAGCTCCGGAGTGAACGGCAGGCTCGCCAGTACCGAGGATGGCGACAGCGTGCCATCGTCCGGGCCATACGGCACGCCACGTGCGGCATAGCCGAACAGGCGGCGGGACTCGTTGGTCAAGCCGGCCTGCTCGTCACTGGGGCCGTCACAGGCCGACAGCCCCCAGCCAAGCTCGCCATAGCCGGCGAATTCGTGCGGGTTGCGCAGTGCATATTCGCGCTGAATCAGCGTCGCGCGCCGGCTGTTCTCGAAATAGTCCGAGCACTTCTCGCGCATGAAGCTGTCTCGGATACCGCGAAAGTCGATCCAGGCATGCGAGAAGTGATGCACGAACAACGGTCCCGCATAAAGGTGATCGTGGTCGTAGAGGTTTTCCCATTGGTAGGTGGCAGTCCATCCGCGGTAGCAGTCACCCGTGATCGGATGGGTCGGCGAACCGAGCGCGAGCGCGTAAAGCAGGGTCGCCTCGCTGTAGCCCTCCCAGCCGTAGTGCAGGAAACCGCATTCGGGCTTCCATCCCTGCCGGATCGTCTCGCAGCCACCCTGCGACCAGCACCAATCGACACGGCGGTAAAGGAAGTCCGCCAGTTCGCGCAGTTCGACCTCGTCGGCGGTCGCCGCATCGAAATACCGGGCGGCGGTCAGCACGCCGGCGATCAGCAGCGCGGTATCGATCATCGACAATTCGGACTGCCATACGCGGGCACCGCTGTGGATGTCGAGGAAATGAAAATAGAAGCCCTTGAAGCCGGTGGCCGTCGGAGTGCCGCTCTGGTCACTGTCGCGAAAAAAACGCAGCGCCGCGAGGCTGCGCTGCACGGCGTCGACGCGCGACATCCAGCCCCGTTCCACCGCCACCGGGTAGGCCGACAGCGCGAAGCCCACCACCGCGATGCTGACCGGCGAATTCTCGCGCGAGGTATCCGGCACCAGGCCGTTGGCCGTGTTCGCGTTGTGCGTGAAGTAATCGAACGCGCCGCGCTGAAGCCGATCGAGCAACACGTCGTCCGGCAGTGAGAGCAACGGGGACATCGCATCGGCTGCGGACAACGTCAAGCGTCGGCCCTCCCGACCGGCCTGAATGCGGTCGAGCGAAGTGACTGCGGTGCCAGGCCATGCCGCGATCGATGACGGCTCGCCATGCACCTCGCTGGCACGTCGGCAACCCGGTTCACGCTAGGCTCGCTTCGCTGGGTCATGGCAGCATCCTACTCTGCGCGGCAGTGAAGCCGAGGTCGATAGCCTTGACGCCATGAATGCCGCGCCGGACGCATGCGTGGGTTGGACCTTGCCCGACCGGACCCTCCATGTCGGCACATTCCAGCGCTACCAGACCGAGGTCGAAAATCCGGACAACGTTGGCCGCGCCGTGCAGTTGGTCGAAATGGACGGCCAGACGATGGTGGTCGGTGGGCCAGTGAGGCTGGCGGGTGGTCGCGGGGCAATGCGCTGACCAGTGGCTGCGGACGCCTTCCCCCCGACCCTCGCCCCAGGTGAGTCTCAGGGCTTGCGGGTGCGCGACGCCCCGAGCTTGCGGGTGAGCGTGTTGCGGCCGACACCGAGTGCCTGTGCGGCGTTCTGGCGATGGCCGTCGCTGGCCTGCAGGGCTGCCTGCAGCAAGGTCTGGTCCAGCGCATCGCGGGCACGCGCATGGATGTCGGCTTCGCCCTGTTCCAGCGCGGCGACTGCCCACTCGCGCAAGGCGTCGGTCCATTCGCCGCCACTGCCGCTGCCCGCGGCAGTGGCGAAGTCGGACGGAAGAATCTCGGCACCCGGCGCGATCACCATCAGCCGCCGGCACAGGTTCTCCAGCTCGCGCACGTTGCCGGGAAAGTCGCGCTGCCCGATAAGTTTCAACGCCGCCCGCGAGAAGCGCTTCGGCGCCAGCTTCAGTTGCTGCGCCGTGGCAGCAAGGAAGTGCTGTGCCAGCAGCGGAATGTCACTGCGGCGCGCGCGCAGCGACGGCAGCTCGATCCGCACCACGTCTAGCCGATGCATCAGGTCCGCGCGGAACTGGCCCGTCGCGACACGGGCGGCAAGGTCCTGGTGGGTCGCCGCGACGATGCGCACGTTGCCGCGGATCAGCTCGCGCCCACCTACCCGGTAGAACTCGCCGCCGGCCAGTACGCGCAACAGACGGGTCTGCAGCGCCAGCGGCATGTCGCCAATCTCGTCGAGGAACAGCGTACCGCCCTCGGCCTGCTCGAATCGGCCGGCCACGCGACGGGTAGCTCCGGTGAAGGCCCCGGCCTCATGGCCGAACAATTCGCTCTCCAGCAGTTCACTGGGAATCGCCGCCGTATTCAAGGCCACGAACGGATGTCCCCGGCGCGCACTTTCCTCGTGCAAAGCGAGCGCCACCAGCTCCTTGCCGGTGCCGGTTTCACCAGTGATCAGCACATTGAGGTCGCTGGCGGCGACCCTGCCGATCAACCGGAACACTTCGCGCATCGGTGCACTTTCGCCGAGCAATGCAGGGTTGATCGCGATCGGTTCGGCCTTCGGCAGCGCCGGCAGCGCTGCACTGGCCAGTGCACGCTGCACCGAGGCCACCGCCTGATCCAGATCGAATGGCTTGGCCAGGTAATCCGCGGCATCGGCGCGATACGCGGCGGCCGTGGTGGCCACATCGGTGTAGGCACTCATCACGATCACCGGGCCGATGCCCTGCGCCTTCAGCTCGTTGAGCAAGGTCAGGCCATCCTCACCGGGCATCCGCACATCGGTGAGCAGCAGCGATGGTCGGGCAGCGCGCAGCGCGTCGCGCACAGTGGCCACATCGCCGAATTCCCGCACCGCCAGCCCGGCGTCGCGCAGGGCCTCGGACAACACGAAGCGCACGCCCCGGTCGTCGTCGACGATCCAGATTTCATCAGTCATGACCACGCTCCAGCGGCAGATAGAGGGAAAACACGGTCTCACCCGGTCGGCTGACATAGCGAAGCTCGCCGCCATGCTCATGGGCGATCTCCCTCGACAGCGCCAGGCCGAGGCCGGTGCCATCCGCCCGGCCCGACACCAGCGGCTGGAACAAGGTCTCGCGCAACGACTCCGGGACGCCTGCGCCGTCGTCAATCAGGTCCACCCGCAGCGCCATACGCAGCATTCGCTCGCCCAATCGCAACCCATGCTCGATTCGGGTTCGCAGGGTCAGTGTGCGTGCGCCCGCTTCCTGCGCATTGCGGGCCAGATTGAGCAGCACCTGCTGCAGTCGATCCGGATCGCCGAGCAGGTCAGGCACGCTGGGGTCATAGTCGTGGCGCAGCTGCGGTGGCGACGGTTCGGCCAGAAGCAAGTCGGTGAGCCGCTCCAGCAGCTGATGGATGCCCACCGGCCCGACCTGGGCCACCCCATCGTGATGCAGCAGACGGTTGGCGAGCGCACCGAGGCGATCGGCCTCGTCGATAATCAGGCCGGCAAGCGCCTGCAGATCTTCGTTGCCGACCCGTCGTTGCAGCAACTGCGCCGCGCCACGCAGGCCCGCCAGAGGATTCTTCACTTCGTGCGCGAACCCGCGCAGGGTGGCGGACAGCGGCGAACTGGCGGTCAACGGCTCCGCCAGCACATGCACTTCCAGCAACAAACCGTCCTCAAACGGCTGCAGGGTCAGGTCGGCGCTGTGTTCGCGCCT
>JAPHUU010000171.1 GCA_026193555.1 Rhodanobacter sp. | reverse complement strand
GGCGGCGGCCTGCGCTTCGGCCTGGGCACCGAAAACGGATTCGACATGCGTTTCGATCCGGCAGCATCGGCGCGGGCGAACGCCGCGTACCTCAATGAACAGCTGAAGACATTCAACAACAACCTCGAGCTCACCATCGGCGCCTACAACGGCGGCGAGGGCCACATGCGCCGGCTGGTCGGGGACGACAATTCGGTGAGTTTCTACGATCCGCGCATCTACGATCAGCTGTCGCAGGAAACCCGCGATTATGTGCCGGCGGTGCTTGCCGCAGCCTGGCTGTTTCTGCATCCGCGGAGTTACAACCTCAAGTTTCCCAAGGTCGATGGCGCACCGGGTTCGATCACGCTGAAACAGCCCGCTTCACTGTCCGAGCTCACTGTGTGCCTCGGTTCGACGGCGGGCATGGATGACGGCTGGTTTCGCACGCTGCGGAATCTCAATCCACGCCTGGATCCGCAGGTGAGCCAGCCCGCCGGCGCGCAGCTGCAGGTGCCGCGATCGCTGGAGAAGACCTATGCCGCGCGTTGCGTCGACGGGCCGTGGCCGATCCTGGCCCACGACCTGCACAGCGCGCTGGTGCCGGTCGTCGATGTGCCCGCGCGCAGGCGCATGCGCCATTACCGCGTACGCCGCGGTGACAACTTGAGCAGCCTCTTGCGCAAGCTGCATTGCACGAGTGTGCGGGAGGTCAGCCAGATGAACGGACTCAAGCACAACCGCCTGCGTATCGGACAGGTGCTGAAGCTTCCGGTGTGCGATTGAGGGAAGCCCGCTTGCAGGTCACCGTGGCCGGGTGGGAGTCCAGCGCCGGAAGGTGGCGTCAGGCGGCTTCGCCGGCCCGCATCCAGCTTTCGATGGTGTCTTCGCCCTGGCTCACATCTTTCAGCTGGTGCAGCATGCGCATCAGCTGACGGTATTGCGGCTGCAGGCTGGCATGCGGCGAGTTGCGGGTTTCGTGATAGGCCACGGCCAGCCACAGGGCTATGCCGCGCAGCGATACTTCGTTGGTGACCGAGCGGGCGCGCTCATACCCGGCGTCGGTGCCCTGTCCCCATGGCAAATAGCGCAACTCGGGCGACGTGCCATACAGGTGCGGAAAGTCGCTGCGCGCGGCCTGGCTGATTTCACGCTGGGTCAGCATGCTGAGTCGGCTGCGGCTGCGCGGGGGCAGCGCCTGCACGCGCCGCTCGATCTCGCGGAACTGACGTGCCAGCTTGCGTGAACGCATCATCGCAATGAACGGAGTGAAAATATGCATGGTCCCCTCGGCTCTGAAATGCGGCAGCACGGCCGCGCCATTCAAACGGGAGCATAACCAAGCACTCCCGGCCAGTTGGCGCAGAGTGTCACAAAATGACGTTGTGCGTCATCTTTTTTTGTGCAATTGAGGGTTTCAGCTCGGCCTGGGGGCGAAAATCGCTGTCCGGGCGGCTTTCAGTGGTTGCCCAGCGTTCCCAGTCGCTGCCCCACCTGCACCGCTTGTTGCGATGACAGGGCATCGAGTGCCGCCATCCCCTCGGGCAGCAGCAGGACCACGGTGGAGCCCATGTTGAAGCGCGCCATCTCGGCGAAGCGGTCCAGGGTGATGTGCCGGCCGCTGAAGGACTTGCGGCGAATGGAGGAGGCATAGGGCGGAATCACCAGACCGTCCCATACGGTGGCTACCGACGAGACCAGGATCGCGCCGACCATCACCATCACGAACGGGCCGTGCTCACCATCGAAGTGGCAGACCAGTCGTTCATTGCGGGCGAACAGGCGTGGAATCGCCTCCACCGCGAATGGCGCCACGCTGAAGATGCGTCCGGGCACGTGCACGGTTTCCCGCAGCGTGCCCTTCAGTGGCATGTGCACGCGGTGATAGTCGCGCGGTGACAGATATACCGTGACGAACGCGCCGTTGCGGAACGGCGCGGCGGCCGTCTCATCGCCGCCGAGCAGCTCGGCGGCGGTGTAATCCTGCCCCTTGGCCTGGAAGATCCGGCCGTCGACGATCGCGCCGGCCTGGCTGATGCGGCCGTC
>JAPHUU010000429.1 GCA_026193555.1 Rhodanobacter sp. | reverse complement strand
TCTCGGCCGGCTTCGACGCACATCGCAATGACCCGCTGGCCGACATTCGGCTCGGCCAGGAAGACTTTCACTGGATCACCGAACGCCTGCTGGCTCTGGCGCGCACGCACGCCGGCGGTCGGCTGGTGTCCTCGCTGGAAGGCGGTTACGACCTCGCCGCACTGGCGAGCAGCGCAGCGGCGCATGTCAGCGCCTTGATGGAGTGAGGCCCGGACCAACCAGAGGTTCGCTGTATCGCCGCCACTCAGGTACCGGACTGAATGGAGTCACCGGGTTCATCCATGACTGCCGGCACGACTCAAGCTTGCACTCGCCTGCACTGAACCCTGATCGCCGCCGGAAAACATTTGCCTGCCGTATTTCGGGGCTTTCTGCTAGCTTAACGAGCCTTCAAAGCCGGCAGATTTCCTCGTGACGCCTAAGCTCCCTCCTCGCCGCCTGTTGGCTATCGCCGCCGCACTTGCCCTGGTGGGCGGCCAGGCTCACGCCCGAGGCGTGCAGCACCGTCCGCAGGCCTCGCCGGACGGATCCGCGCCGGCCTGCCCGCTGGGCACGTTTCATTGCGAGCCCCGTCCTTACAACTACGCCATGTGCCGGCCCAATGCGCTGCTGGCGTTTTACGACCCGGCCCTGAGTCATGACGCCAGCGCACGCGACACCAGCCCGACCTTGGCGTGGGCTGAACATGTGGACAGCTCCCGTCAGACGAGCTACCACCTGTCGGGCAATGTGAAGTTGCAGCGTGCCGATCAGCAATTGCAGGCTGACAGCATCGACTACAACGACGGCACCACCGACTACGACGCCAGGGGGAATGTCCGCTACCAGGAGGCTGGGCAACTGATCGCCGGCACCCGCATGCAGGGCAACAGCGACGCCAGCCGCGGCATCGCCGACGATGTCCGCTACCAGCTGCTCGATGCACGGGGCAACGGTGTCGCCCAGCAGGGCCAGATGCTGGATGCCCTGCATTCGCGCTATTCGAAGGCCACGTACTCCACCTGCGATGTCGGCCATCACGTATGGGAGTTTCGCGGCCAGTCGATCACCATCAACAAGGACACCGGTGTCGGGGTGGCCCGCAATGCCACCATGCGAATCGGCAGCGTGCCCTTTCTGTACCTGCCGTACTTCACCTTTCCGGTCGACCGCCGCCGCAAGAGCGGCTTCCTGTATCCGACCCTGGGCAACACCAGCCGCTCCGGTTTCGAGATCAGCACGCCGTATTACCTGAATCTGGCACCGAACTACGACGCCACCCTCGATCCGCGGATGTACAGCCTGCGCGGACCGATGCTGGCCGGCGAATTCCGCTATCTGCTGCCTGACAGCAGCGGGCAGCTGAACAGCAAGGGGCAACTCAATGTCGAGTTTGCTCCGCACGATCATGGTGACAACATTGGTCTCGCCAAGACCCATGGCGACCAGCGCTACCTGGTCGATTTCTCCGACAGCACCAGACTCTGGCAGGGCTGGCAGCTGGTCGCCAGTTACAAGCATGCCTCCGACAGCAGTTATCTGTATGACTTCGGCAACGCGCTGTCGCACGCCACGGTCTATAGCTTGCCTTCCAACGCCGCAATCGCCGGCAGGGGCAAGTGGTGGAATGCATCGATTGGCGGCACGATCTACCAGAACGCCAACCCGTTCGTGACCGATGCGGTGCTGCCTTACCGGCAACTGCCGTATGCGAAATTCAGCATGGATGCACCGTTGTCCAATTGGCTGGAGTTCGGTGCCGACACCCAGGCAGTGTCATTCAGCAAGATTGGTCGCGTGCAGGGACAGCGCGAGGATATCTATCCGTACCTGCAAGGCGACTTCGGCACATCCGCCTGGTTCGTGCGACCCAAACTGGCCTACCGCTATACCGCCTATCAGCTCGACGGCGACTACCGCGACTACGGCTATGGCGGCTCGCTGACCAGTGGTACAAGCTCGCCATTCACGCAACAGTCTCCCAGCCGTTCAGTGCCGATCGCCAGCCTCGACAGCGGCCTGGTGTTCGACCGCAACACCTCGCTGTTCGGCACCCGCTATACGCAGACGCTGGAGCCGCGGCTGTATTACCTGTATGTGCCGTACCGCAACCAGAACAACCTGCCGGTGTTCGACTCCCGCCTGATGACGTTCGACTACTGGCAGCTGTTCTCGCCGAACCAGTTCGCCGGCGCGGATCGTCAGATGAATGCGAACAACCTTACCGCTGCCATCACCAGCCGCCTGCTGGATGACAACGGTGTGGAGCGACTGTCGGCCAGCTTCGGGCAGGTCCGCTATCTCACTCCGCAACGGGTGCAGTTGCCCAACGGGCAGAACACCGTGGCTCGTTCAAACGACTGGAGCGGATCGGACTACGTGGTCCAGCTGTCGATGCAGCTCAACGACCAATGGCGCCTGAGCAGCTCCTATCAATGGAACCCGAATACCGCCCGCACCGATGTGGCGACCTTCGAGGCGCAACGCCGGATCAGCCTCGATGGCGTCCTCAATTTCTCCTACTACTATCGCCGCGCACTGCTGGAACAATACAGCGCGTCCGTGGTCTATTCTTTGTTCGGGGACTGGCGTCTGGTTGGCGCCTGGACCTATGCCGTACCCATCGCCGGCGTCACCACGCCGACGGGCACCATCGAGGCACTGGCGGGTGTGGAATACGATAGCTGCTGCGTAACCTTGCGGCTGGTCGATCGCAACTACGTCAACCAGTCCTACTACGGCGTGGCAAGGGCCCCGGCCGGCAGCAACAGCAACTATCGCGACAATGCCATCATGTTTGAGGTGGTGTTCAAGGGACTCGGCTCGAGCGGCGGTCAGATCGATCCGCTGTTGCGCCGTGATATTCTCGGCTATCAATAATTTGCATTCGCCCACGGCGATTCAGGCTTTCCACTGATGAAGCAACCCATTGCACTTCTCCTGCTGGCACTCGTGCTCGCGTTTCCCGCTCATGCCCAGCTGCTTGCGCCATCGGCGGCGCCAGCCAGCCAGACGCTGGACCGCATCGTTGCCGTGGTCAATGACGATGTGATCCTGCAGAGCGAGCTGAATCAGGCGGTGCTCTCGGTGCAGAAGCAGTACGCCAGCCAGCCCGGGCAGCTGCCGCCGATGAACGTGCTGCGCAAGCAGGTGCTCGATCGACTGGTGCTGATGCGGTTGCAGGTGCAGAAAGCGCAGGACCAGGGCATACACATCGCCGACGCCGATGTCGAGCGTGCGGTCAATGCGGTGGCCCAGCAGAACAAGATGACGCCTGAGCAATTGCGCGGCGCAGTGGAGCAGAGCGGCAGCAGCTTCGCTGACTTCCAGCGACAGCTGGCCGACCAGCTGACGGTGCAGAAGCTGCATCAGAGTGTCGTGCGCGATGCGGTCTCCGTCACCGACAGCGAAATCGACAACCTGATGAGCAGCCCCACCTACAAGACTGGCGAAGTCCATCTCGCTCACATCCAGATCAACACACCGAGCGGCGCCGATGCCGCCGCGATCCAGGCCAGCGCGGCCAAGGCCGCGCAAGCCGTGGCCGCCATCAAGTCCGGCATGGATTTCCATGCGGCCGCAATCCGCTATTCCGACGCCTCCGATGCACTCGACGGTGGCGACCTTGGCTGGCGCAAGATGGATGCCATTCCCGCCGCGTTCGCCGACACGATCGACTCGATGAAGCCAGGGGAAATCAGTCCGGCGCTGCGTGGCCCGACCGGCTTCCACATCATCAAGTTGCTCGGCGTCCGGGCGCCGGACCGGCAGATGGTCAATGAATTCCACGCCCGACAGATCCTGATCAAGCCGAGCGAGCTGATTACGCCCGCCCAGGCAGAGCAGAAGGCGCAGGATCTGTACAACCGCATCGTCAACAAGCACGAGGACTTCGCCACCCTGGCGAAGAAAAACTCCAAGGACGACACCACCGCCAACGCCGGTGGTGACATGGGGTGGTTCGAGCAACAGCGATGGGGAACCACCATCGGCAAGGAACTGGGCGAACTCAAGGTCGACCAGGTCTCCAAGCCATTCCAGAGCGAGGCCGGCTGGCACATCCTGCAGCTGCTCGGCACGCGCAAGAGCGACATGACCGACCAGATCGCCCGCGACGAGGCGCGTCAGGCCATTGGCAACCGCAAGGCCGAACAGGTCTATGAAGATTACCTGCGTGACATGCGCTCCAATGCCTATATCGACATCCTGATGCCCGAACTGCGTGATACAGGCAGCCAGCCTGCTGCCGGCACGTCACCGTAGACCGGCTTGGACGCCCGACTTCCCCGGCTCGCCATCACCGCTGGTGAGCCGGCCGGCGTCGGCCCGGAACTGCTGATTCGTCTGGCGGCCACCACCTTGGCGGCCGATCTTGTGGCCATCAGTGATCGCGCCCTGCTGGAGCGCGCCGCCCGTCGCTGTGGTGCCACCGGCATCCACCTGATCGACGACGACGGGCTGCCGCGCAGCGAGCGCAAAGCCGGCACCTTGCGCTTGCGGCAGGTACCGCTGGCCGTGGAGGAAGTGCCCGGTCGGCCAGACCCCCGCAATGCCGCGTTCGTGCTCGCCACGCTCGGTGAAGCCGCCGACGGATGCATGGCCGGCCACTACGATGCCATCGTCACCGCGCCGCTGCAGAAGTCCTCGCTCAACGATGCCGGCCACCGCTTCAGCGGGCATACCGAGTTTTTCGCGGAACGCGCCCATGCCGAAGTCGTGATGATGCTGGCCAGCCCCGAATTGCGGGTGGCGCTGGCGACCACTCACCTGCCGCTGGCGGCGGTATCCGCAGCGATCACTCGTACGTCGCTGACCCGCACGCTGCGCATTGTCCATGCCGAGCTGCACATCAAGTTCGGGCTGGCGAACCCACGCATCGCGGTGCTGGGCATCAATCCGCATGCCGGCGAAGGCGGCCACCTTGGACGCGAGGAAATCGAGACCGTGATCCCGGTGTTGGAAGCCCTGCGTGGCGAGGGCATGAGCCTGATCGGCCCGCTGCCGGCCGATACCGCCTTCGTGCCTGCCCAGCGGCACCGTTACGATGCCGTCCTGGCGATGTATCACGATCAGGCGTTGCCGGTGCTGAAGAGCGAGGCGTTCGATCGCACCGTGAACATCACGCTCGGCCTGCCGTTCATCCGCACCTCGGTCGACCACGGCACCGCGCTGGATCTGGCCGGCACCGGCAGGGCCGACCCATCCAGCCTGATCGCCGCGGCCAGAATGGCCATGGATTTGATCGCGCGCAATTCGTGCGCGCCGCCCTCTTCTCCGCTGCGGCCAGAGGAAGCTCCGCTGTCCGGAGGCGCAGGCCGGGATGAGGGGCCAACCTCGCCGAGAACCCACCCATGAGCGCGCGCCCCAAAAAGAGCTTCGGCCAGCACTTCCTGCATGACCGGCGTTACATCGAGCGCATCGTCAGCGCCGTGGCGCCGCGTGCGGAGGATTTCGTGGTCGAGATCGGCCCGGGCGAAGGTGCGTTGACGCTGCCACTGCTTGCCGCCGCCGGCAAACTCACGGCGATCGAACTGGACACTGACCTGATCCCCGGATTGCAGGCGCGCGCGACGGCGGCCGGTGAGCTGCACATCATCCATGCCGACGTGCTGAAAGTGGACTTCACCGCACTGGCCCACAGCCATGGCGTCGAACGGCTGCGCCTTGCCGGCAATTTGCCGTACTACATTTCCAGTCCGATCCTGTTCCACTGCGTGGAGCACGCCGGTGCGATCAAGGACATGCACTTCATGCTGCAGAAGGAAGTGGTCGAGCGGATGGCTTCCGAGCCGGGCAGCAAGGTTTATGGAAGGCTCTCCGTCATGCTGCAACTGGCTTGCCGGGTCGAGCCGTTGTTCACCGTGCCCCCCGAGGCGTTTCGCCCGCCGCCGAAGGTGGATTCCGCCGTGGTTCGCCTGGTGCCGCTGACGCCCGAGGAACGACATGACGCCAACCACGAACACGTCTATGCCATCGTCAAGGCCGCCTTCGCGCAGCGTCGCAAGACGCTGAGCAATGCGCTCAAGCAGCTGCTGGACAGTGACGGAATTCGTCGTGCCGATGTCGATCCCAAGGCCCGCGCCGAGACTCTCGCCCCCGCCGATTTCGTCAGGCTGGCCAAGGTCTACGGCGGATCCTGAGACCGGTTGCCATGCGGGCGCATCTCGCTCGTGGCGGCAGTGCCCCATTCGACGCAGCAAGCCGTACAATCCGGACATGACAGAGAAATCTTCCTACACGATCGACGTGCAGGTCGAAACCCGTTTCGTCCCCGATCAATCAAAACCCGGTGACAATCGCTACGTTTTCGCCTACACCATCACCCTGCGCAACGCCGGCAACATGCCGGCTCGCCTGCTCACCCGCTGCTGGATGATCACCGACGCCAATGGCAAGGTGGAGGAAGTGCGAGGTGACGGCGTTGTTGGCGAGCAGCCGTGGCTGCGGCCCGGCGATGGCTACGAATACACTTCCGGCGCGGTGCTGGAAACATCAGTGGGCACGATGGGCGGCAGCTACCAGATGCTGGCCGACGATGGCACGCAGTTCGATGCGCCGATCCCCACCTTTACCCTCTCCATTCCGCGCACGCTGCACTGATGGCCGTCTATGCGATTGGCGATGTGCAAGGCTGCTATCCCGAGTTGCAACGCCTGCTCGACAAGCTGCGTTTCGACACGGCACGGGACCAACTCTGGTTCTGCGGCGATCTGGTCAACCGCGGCGGCCGGTCACTGGAAACCCTTCGGTTGATCCACAGCCTGCGCGAGCAAAGCGTGGTCACCCTGGGAAATCATGACCTCAGCCTGCTGGCTGTCGCGCAGCGGCGTCCGGATGCGCAGGCCCGGGTGAATCCCGAATTGCGCGAGGTCTTGTTCGCCGACGACGCGCCGGTGCTGTTCGAATGGCTGCGCTCGCAGAAACTGCTGCACCATGACGAGCAGCTGAACTGGACCATGGTGCATGCCGGACTGGCGCCGATGTGGACCTTGCGCCAGGCCCAGCGTGCGGCGCAGGATGTCGAGCGCGAGCTGTCCAGCCAGCGTCACCCGCGCCTGCTGCGCAACCTGTTCGGCAACCGGCCGGCGGTCTGGTCGAGCCGGCTGCAGGGCCTGGATCGCCAACGCGCCACCATCAACACGATGACCCGCATGCGCTATTGCGACGTCAACGGCCGCATCGATTTCGATGCCAAGGATGTGCCGGGCACGCAGAAGCCGGGACTGTACCCGTGGTTCGAAGTGCCCGGCATGCGCCGCCGCGACACCCGCATCGTCTGCGGCCACTGGTCGGCGCTCGGGCGCTTTGCCGGACTCGGCGTGCATGCGATCGATACCGGCTGCGTCTGGGGCGGCAAGCTCACCGCCTTGCGCCTCGATACCGAGGAAGAGCTCCACTACGTCACGGTCGATGCCGAGCCGCATCGCAAGAGGCAACCGGGCGGCGATGACTGAGAATGCGAGGGATCGACCTCAGCCTTCTCCAATAAAAACCCCGCCGCAGCGGGGTTTTTATTGGCTACCGGAAAGATTCAGGCCAGTTGCCCATGACAGTGCTTGTACTTCTTGCCCGAGCCGCAAGGACATGGCTCGTTGCGACCGACCTTCGGTCCGGCATGCTGCACGGCACCCGACGCTGCGCCAGCTGCCACCGCGCCGCCGGCCCCGAACGTTTCGGCCGGAGCGCCACCACCCGTAGCGAGCATCTGCTTCTGCAGACGTTCGGCGATTCTCTGCTGCTCAGCCTCCATCGCGGCGACCTCTTCCTCGCTGCGGACGCGGATGCGTGCCAGCATCTGCACCACCTCGGCCTTGATCCGGTCGAGCATCTCGGAGAACAGTCTGAACGACTCGCGCTTGAACGCCTGCTTCGGATCCTGCTGGGCGTAGCCGACCAGATAGATGCCCTGGCGCAGATAGTCCATATTCGCCAGATGATCCTTCCAGGCATTGTCGACCACGGTCAGCATGATGTGCTTCTCAAGCTGGCGCATGGTCTCGGCGCCGATCTGCTCCTCCTTGGTCTTGAAGAATTCGTCAACGGCCCCGCTGACATGACCAAGGATCCGTTCGGCGTCGAGCTCATGCTGCTGTTCGACCCAGTGCTTCAGATCGAGCGATAACCCGAATTCGCTCTCCAGCTCTCGATCGAGGTCAGCCAGATGCCATTG
Source organism: Rhodanobacter sp. (assembly GCA_026193555.1). Taxonomy (GTDB): domain Bacteria; phylum Pseudomonadota; class Gammaproteobacteria; order Xanthomonadales; family Rhodanobacteraceae; genus Rhodanobacter. The sequence continues at coordinate 6,595 of JAPHUU010000429.1, read as the reverse complement.
TTCGTCGATGCTTTCCACCGGCACGTGCCTGAGCACCATCGACTGCACCACATCCTCTCGAATGTCGGCTACCGTTGCCGAGACGTCCTCGCCCTCGAGCAGTTCGTCACGCTGGCGATAGATGACCTTGCGCTGATCATTGGCGACGTCATCGAATTCCAGCAGGTGCTTGCGGATGTCGAAGTTGTGCTGCTCGACCTTGCGCTGGGCCTTCTCGATCTGCCGGCTGATCATGCGATCTTCCAGCGCGTCGTCGTCCTTCATGCCGAAGCGCTTCATCCAGCGCACCAGGCCTTCGCCACCGAAGATGCGCAGGAGGTTGTCCTCCAGCGACAGATAGAAACGCGAGGAGCCTGGATCACCCTGTCGACCGGAACGGCCGCGCAACTGGTTGTCGATACGCCTCGACTCGTGCCGCTCGGTGCCAATGATATGCAGGCCACCTGCAGCGAGCACTTTTTCGTGCAGCTTCTTCCATTCGGCCTTGGCTCGCTGGCGGTCCATCTCGCTGGCGTCCGCCGGCAGCTTGGCCATGATGGCTTCGAGGCTGCCGCCGAGCACGATATCGGTACCGCGGCCGGCCATGTTGGTGGCGATCGTTACCTGGCCAGGAGCGCCCGCCTGGGCCACGATGTGTGCTTCGCGCTCGTGCTGTTTCGCGTTGAGTACTTCATGCTGCACCTTGGCCTTGGCCAGCAGACCGGACAGCAGTTCGGACACCTCGATCGAGGTGGTGCCGACAAGCACTGGCTGACCGCGCTTGTGGCAATCCTTGATGTCCTCGATCACCGAGCGATACTTCGGATCCTGCGACAGGAAGATCATGTCCGGATTGTCCTTGCGGATCATCGGCATGTGGGTGGGAATCACCACCACTTCCAGACCGTAGATGCTCTGGAACTCGAACGCCTCGGTATCTGCCGTGCCGGTCATGCCGGCCAGCTTCTTGTACATGCGGAACAGGTTCTGGAACGTCACCGTCGCCAGGGTCTGGTTCTCGCGCTGGATCGGCACGCCTTCCTTTGCCTCGACCGCCTGATGCAGGCCGTCGGACCAGCGACGCCCCGCCAGGGTGCGCCCGGTGAATTCATCGACGATGATGACCTCGCCATCGCGCACGATGTAGTCGACATCGCGCTGATAGATTCCGTTGGCGCGCAGCGCCGCGTTGAGATGGTGGACGATCGCCAGGTTTTTGGAATCGTACAGGCCACTGTCCTGCTCGATCACCCCGGCTTCGCGCAGCAGCTCGTCGGCATGCTGCATCCCTTCCTCGGACAGGTGTACCTGCTTCTGCTTCTCGTCGACCCAGTAGTCGCCGCTGCCCTCCTCTTCCTGCTGACGAATCATGTTTGGGACGATCTTGTTGACCGCCATGTAAAGCTGGGGCGAGTCCTCAGCCGGTCCGGAGATGATCAGCGGCGTGCGCGCCTCGTCGATCAGGATCGAATCGACCTCATCCACGATCGCATAGTGCAAGCCGCGCTGATAGCGCTGCTCCTTGCTCAACGCCATGTTGTCGCGCAGATAGTCGAAACCGAATTCGTTGTTGGTGCCGTAGGTGATGTCGGCAGCGTATGCGGCATGCTTGTCAGCATGGTCCATGCCTGGATAGACCACGTCGACACTGAGGCCAAGAAAGTTGTAGAGCTTGCCCATCTGTGCCGAATCGCGCCGCGCCAGATAGTCGTTGACGGTGACCACATGCACACCCTTGCCGGCGAGCGCATTGAGATATACCGGCAGCGTGGCGACCAGGGTCTTACCCTCGCCGGTGCGCATTTCGGCGATCTTGCCCGAGTGCAGCACCATGCCGCCGATCAGCTGAACGTCATAGGGACGCATGCCCAGCGTGCGCTTTGCCGCCTCGCGCACCACGGCAAAGGCTTCCGGCAAAAGCTTGTCCAGCGACTCGCCGGCGGCGACGCGTTGCTTGAAATCCTCCGTCTTGGCCCGCAGGCCGTCGTCGCTCAATTTCTCGAACTCGGGCTCCAGCGCGTTGATGCGTGTGACAGTTCTGGAAAGCTGGCGCAGCACACGTTCGTTGCGGCTACCGAAAAGGCTCGTCAGGGCACGATTGAACATCGATCTTCCGGATTGGGAAACAGATTGCCCGCAACGGCACGGGCCAATCAAGCATGTTACTACATGCTCATCGGCGCACGGCTCATCCGGATGCGGGTCCAGCGATTCGGAATGGTGGCGAGAGCGGGCAAATTCAAGGGCGGCAAGTGACCTGACCGCCGCCTTGGATCACCGATGGTTGCGTGCATAGGCGAGCGGATTCACCACGCGACCGTTGTACCAGACCTCGAAGTGGACATGCGAACCGGTAGAACGTCCAGTGGAGCCCGCCTTGGCTATGACTTCACCCACCTGGACATGTTGCCCCGGGTGCACTTCCAGCTTGCTGTTGTGCGCATAACGGGTCATGTAGCCGTTGCCATGGTCAATCTCGACCACATTGCCGTAGCCACGTCGCACGCCGGCAAAGGTCACCATGCCCTCGGCCACCGTGTGCACTGGCGTACCGTAAGGGGTTGCGATGTCGATGCCGGTATGCCTCGCCGAGTGGCCGTCGAAGGGATCGGCACGCACGCCAAAGTAGGAGGAGATGTAGCCCTGCACCGGCATGCCGGTGGGTTTCAGGTTCGACTCGATCCTGGCGTCCAGCAAAAGGCTCTGTAACGCCGACAGTTGCGCCTGCTGTGTGTCGAACTGGGCCGCCAACTGGGTGATACTGCTGTCGAGTGCCTGTGGCAGTGCATACGCACTCCCAGTGGCGTCCTCGACGCCGCCTACGGCCGGCGGCTGATCGAAATTGAATTCGCCAGCGTCGAGCTTGCCCACCTCAGCCAGACGTTCGCCCAGCGCATTGAGCCGCGTCGATTGCGCCTGCAACTGCCCCAGCTTCATCGCCAGCGCGTCGAGCCCGCGCCGGGCATCCATGCGAACGCCAACCAGTTGCACATCCTGTTGGCGGATCTGCTGCTGAAGTTGGTGAATCTGCGCCAGTGCCCGATCGCGAGGACTGGCGACGGTCAGCGCCAGCACCCCCCCGATGCCGACACAGCCAAGCAGCGCCAGTGCCAAGCCAGCCAGCAATTTCAGTCGCAGCCTAGGATTCGCCAGATCAAACGTTCTTGGCAATTTCCGGGCACGAGAGACGAGTATGATTTGCATATCTTTCCAGAATCTATTCCCGGCACCATGCAAAACGCCTCGCCAGCAACTTCGCGCCGCAGCGGCCATGGACCGAAGTCCATCGTCGAATGCGGCTCCTTCGCCACGCTGGCCAAGAAGGCCGGCGTGCTCGAAGCGCTGGATCGCGCCCTGCGCCAGACGTTGCCGTCGCCGTTGCGCGAGCAGGTGAGATTCGCCAACCTGCGCAACGACCGCCTCGTCTTTCTGGCGTCTTCACCGGCATGGGCGTCGCGCCTGCGGTTGATGCAGACACAGATCCTTGCCTCCGCACGAGCCATCGGCACATGCGCCAGTTCAGTCACCGTGAAAGTGGCCCCCCGACCACCGGTCACAACAGAGCCGGTTAGGTCAAAAACCCTTTCGCCAGCGGCAGCCACCCATCTCAGGGCCGCCGCCGCGTCAATGTCAGACCCCGAATTGCGGGTGCTGTTTCTCGAGCTGGCGTCCCTCGCCGAAACCGCTGATTCCTGATCGAAAAGACCGCGCCGACGGACCCGGCGTAATCTTTCTTCCCGTATACCGAGCAACCTGTCAGGGTCGCTGGGGTTCCTGGAAGCTACGGTTTATAGCACGGCAGCGGCCCGCTATACCATTCGGCATGATCAAAGCGTGAAGTCGGGATGCTCGGGAAATCGGCCGCACAAAACGCAACGGCCGCGTCTGAGACGCGGCCGTTGCTGGCAAATTCCGTACATCCGGACTGGCAAATCGCGAGTCAGATCGCCTGGGCGGGATGGGCGTAGGAAATCGGCGATGTCGCCGGATCGTCCTCATAGCTGACTTCTTCCCACGCCGTGGCGTCGGCCATCAGGGTGCGCAGCAGCTTGTTGTTCAATTCATGACCGGACTTGTGCGCGTGATAGGCGCCGATCAGGCTGTGACCAAGCAGGTAGAGGTCACCGATCGCATCGAGGATCTTGTGCTTGACGAATTCATCCTCGTAGCGCAGACCATCCTCGTTCAGCACGCGGTAGTCGTCCAGAACTACCGCATTGTCCATCGAACCACCCAACGCGAGGTTGTGTTCACGCAACGTCTCGATATCGCGCATGAAGCCGAAGGTCCGCGCGCGGCTGACTTCCTTGACAAAGGAAGTGGTGGAGAAGTCGATCTCCGCACGTGAGGTCCGCTTGCTGATGATCGGATGGTTGAAATCGATCGAGAAGCCGACCTTGAAGCCTTCAAACGGATCGAAGCTGGCCCACTTGTCGCCTTCCTGCACCTTCACCGGCTTCTTGATGCGAATGAAGCGTTTGGCGGCGGCTTGCTCTTCAATGCCCGCTGACTGCAGCAGGAACACGAACGGTCCTGCGCTGCCATCCATGATCGGCACTTCGGGCGCCGACAGGTCGACATAGGCATTGTCGATGCCCAGCCCGGCCATCGCCGACAGCAGATGCTCGACCGTGGATACGCGGACATCACCGTTGACCAGCGTGGTCGACAATCGGGTATCGCCGACATTGTCCTGGCGTGCACGGATATCCACCGGCGGATCGAGATCCGTACGACGGAAGATGATGCCGGTATTGGGTGCTGCCGGACGCAGCGTCATGTACACCTTGTCACCAGTGTGCAAGCCGACGCCGGTGGCCCGGATGATGTTTTTGAGCGTACGCTGCTTGATCATTGATAGTGGTACCCGTGGAGGCAGCAGCCAATCAGGAGCGGAGGCTAACACAGTTTTAACCTGTGACAAAGCAAACCGCACCGTACAGTCTTGTAAAACCCTCTTCCATTTGTCATTCATGGATACAGGTCACATATCCACGGTGTCTCCGCATGCAAAGCAGGCGTGTCGACACGACTCCCGTGCCTGGGACGGGAATCCGGCACGGGACATCGAACCAGCACAGCGAGCAAGGCCCGCATCACTGGCTGTGCGTCATCCATACGCACAGTCTTCAGGATCATCTACCAACGCAAACCCGGGCAAGGTCATCCGCCAGAAGCACCAGCACCCACCGACACGAACATCCGGAACCGAGCCGGCGTGACCGGAAACTGACCCGGTCGACCGGTATTCGTTCCATTCTTCCGCTTTTTTCTGGCTCGCGCAAATTCATCAGTCGGCTTGGCGGCGCAGGAACGCCGGGATGTCCAGGTAGTCGAAGCCCGGGTCTGTGCCCTTGCCTGATGCCATCCCTGATTCAGAGCGACCGTGACCACCGACCACCTGGTCTGGCTGCGCATAATCGACCACCTCGTTACCAGAGCCGGTTCGCAACACGACCGGCCGCGGCCGCATCTGCACCTGTTGGGTCTCGACCATGCGAATCGTTTGCCGGGGGGCTGCCGCACGATTGAGGCCGGTGGCCACGACCGTGACACGCACGTCATCCTTCATTTCCGGATCCAGCGAGGTACCCATCACCACCGTGGCATCTTCGCTGGCGAAGTCGTGGATGATCCGGCCGATCTCGTCGAATTCGCGCATGGTCAGGTTCGGGCCCGCCGTGACATTGACGAGAATCCCGCAGGCGCCGTTGAGGTTGACATCCTCCAGCAGCGGATTCTTGATGGCCGCCTCGGCTGCCGCCTGAGCCCGATCGTCACCTCGCGCGGTGCCCGAGCCCATCATGGCCAGACCCATCTCCGACATCACCGTGCGCACGTCGGCAAAGTCGACGTTGATCAGACCGGGCGCAGTGATCAAATCGGCGATACCTTGCACGGCGCCCTGCAACACGTCATTCGCAGCCTTGAAAGCGTTCAGCAGTGTCACTTCGCGACCCAGCACGCTGAGCAGCTTCTCGTTCGGCACGGTGATCAGCGAATCGACATGCTGGGCGAGATCCTCGATGCCCTTCAGTGCGACCTGCATGCGCCGGCGACCCTCGAACGGGAATGGCTTGGTCACCACGGCCACGGTGAGGATGCCTTTTTCCTTGGCCAGCTGGGCCACCACCGGTGCCGCACCGGTACCCGTACCACCACCCATGCCGGCGGTGATGAACACCATGTCGGCACCTTCGAGCATGGCCTCGATGCGCTCCCTGTCCTCCAGTGCCGCCTGCCGACCGACTTCGGGGTTGGCGCCGGCGCCAAGCCCCTTCGTCACATTGCCACCCAACTGCAAATGGGTGCGCGAGCCACAACTGTTCATCGCCTGTGCGTCGGTATTGGCGACAATGAATTCCACGCCTTCGATGTTGGCATTGAGCATGTGTGCCACGGCATTGCCGCCGCCACCGCCGACGCCGATCACCTTGATCACCGCATTGGGTGCGAGCTTGTCAATCAATTCAAACATTTCCCGTCCTCCGTAGAGTTGTTGTCGTTGTAACCAGAGATCGCAACTCCTGTCTGTCCCTGGTGGTGGGCTAGGTTCCCTTCGCCCGTGGTGACGCCTCCTGCATCACCCGAAAAACCGTGTTTCAGTCTCAAAAAT